>DAIMDJ010000573.1:0-1517 GCA_036725905.1 Terriglobales bacterium | reverse complement strand
AAGGCTGCAGCGAATACCGTGTGGAACATCCGCGCTGGAAAGTCTGGAATGCCATCAGCTTCGAATTTAACGCGGACGTTGCAGCCCTTTACGGCGAGCAGCTCGCCAAAGTGTTAAATCAACCACCGCGCTCCGCGTTCATTGCCTACGGCTCACCGATTACGGTTCACAGACGCGAGCTATTGTAGGAAATCTGTGCCTGCCGCCGTATCAAGAGAACGGCGGGTCAAGCGAGTCGGTTTGGGCCGATAGCGACGGCAAGTTGCGCGGGCGAGATTTTTTCACCGCTATCGATCTCTGCAAAGTGCTTCGAACCGCGGATCGGCCCGCAGTAGATCGAACATTGGATCGAGGCGGAGCAGCGCAGGAGTAAGCGGCACGTTTTCAGGTAAAGGGCCTGCGCAAGGTATCGAGAGTAGTTTCTGCAAGGCGGCGACGGCGCGGTCGGGTTCGCCAATTCGTGCGGTCACTCGGGCGAAGATCGCGATCGGAACCGCTCCAATGATCGCGTCTTTCTCGACCGTAAGATTGGCCATGGCTCGTTCCGACAGAGCCAACGCGGCCGCTTTATCACCGAGGCTCGCGTTGGTTAGCGCGAGAATTCCCATAAGGCTGAAATTTTCCGGCTGTTCTTTGAGGAAAGATTCCAGTTCGCTGCGTGCTTGTCGCCAACTTCCCTGGGCGGCGGCGTGGTCGCCGTCAACTTCCTGCGCCCACCCTAACCAAAAGCGCAGTTCGCCATTAAAGTAACCCAACGATGGATCAGGCTTGGCCAGGATCTCCTTTAGCCGAGAGATAATTTGTGCAGGACGGCGCTCCAGGATCGCTTGATAAGCTTGTGTTTCCAACGCGGTGGGGTCGCCGGCAGCTGGTTGGAGCGGAGCAAGGAGCATCGAGGCACGCGGCAGATCGCCCTCAGCTTGCGCAATAGCAGCCTTTTCCACAAGGGCATCGATGTCGCCTGGCGTAATATCTAGGACCTGGTCGAACTTGCGCAGCGCTTCAGGATAACGACGAAGCATAAGGTAGTGCACAGCATGCTGGGTGATCAGGTTAACGTTGCGCGGGTCAAGCCGCTCGGCTTCGTTAAAGTAACTCTCGCTCCGGTCCCACTGGCCTCGCCTCCGTGCGACATAGGCCAGCGACTCAAGAATCCGGCTGCTATTGGGGAGGAACTGACGTGCTTGCTCATAGTAACGCATCGCGGTGTCGTAATCCTTTAGGCAGGCGTAGTGGTAATAGCCCTTGGCCAATAGGGCTTCGCCGAGATTGGGCTGAAGAGTGAGCGCGGTTTCGGCTGCCTGCTGCGCCTCTTCACGCAGAGCGACGGTTGGTTGAAGATTCAGTGTGCGGTAGCCGCGGGCATCAACGTATGACAGCAGCGCCCAGGCAAGGGCGAACTTCGGATCTAAGCGCACCGCTTCTTTGAGATATTTCTGTCCGGCAAGGTAGTTGCCGGGCGTGTTTTGCGTTTTCAGTGTATAAGCCAGGCCGCGCAGGTAGGCATCGTAGGCCTC
>DAIMDJ010000572.1:0-1520 GCA_036725905.1 Terriglobales bacterium | reverse complement strand
TCTCCATTTTTCTTTGCTCAACACAATTTGTTGTGACGCAGCAATCACGGCTGAGTCGGAGGCACCCGGAGGAGTCCCCACCTCCCGCGCTCCCGCACGGCAAGGCCACGCCAACGGTGGGTGCTCCCCTATATGGGCATATATATATATAGAAATAGGGTGGTTAACGTCTATTTGCCGCTGGCGGATTGACTGGCCGCGCACCAACCGTGGCGTGTGATAATGTGCGTGCGCGCTTTCCACAATTGTTTGCTCATCTGCCCGCTGCGGATTGCAGCTTCGGCGTGCTCCGCGATCGACGAGCTACTTGCCGTCGAGTTTCAGTACTCGCTGCGTCTAATCGAGCCGCCATTGATTCGAACGCGGGTGTGGCGCCATTCCAACGCAGCTGGTCCACATCATCGAAGAGTTCAATATCAGTCCGCAGCGTGGCGAGCTTTGGGAAAAGTATCGCGTTATCCCAGTCGCAACAAAGCGTATCTGCAAGGGCGCTCGCGTTGGCCGCGTTCACGCGCCATTCGCGGCAATCCTTAGGGATCGACTCGAGATGAACGAATTTGGCCAGCACCGCAGCCGAAGATTTCGCGCCCCAGCCCGCTAAGCCCAGGATAGCCGTCTGCCGCATCTCCCACCAGCGCCAAATAATCAGGAATCGATTCGGGTGAGACGCCAAACTTCTGGACCACACCTGCCTCATCCAGACCGAATTCACGATGGCAGATACACCTGGAAGCGACCGCTGTTGAAGGCAGGGACGATTGAAATCATCTGGGTTCCGGCGCCCAAACTCTCCGATCCCGAGATCCTGATGGTCGAGGCGGACGGTTCATGATTTCTCCATCTGGTTCAGGCAACCCGCCCCACTTTACGCGGTGCCCGGCAGTCCATCATAGGAATCCGGCACCTGGACGATATTGTTTCTGACCGCATAAAGCACCAGTTCACTGACAGAATGAAGTTGCAGCTTGCGCATCAGATTGGAGCGGTGCGTTTCTGCCGTCTTGACACTCAAACCGAGAGCGACCGCTATTTCTTTCGAGCTCTTTCCTTCTGCGATCAATTGAACGATTTCGCGCTCTCGCGCCGTGAGCCGGTTGTTCCCCATAGCAGCCTGGCTGGCCAGTGTTCCGCCTTTCAGATAGCCCTCCAGAACCATGGTCGAGACTTTGGAGGTGAAATACGTTTTGCCGTGGGCGAGAGCGTCGACCGCGAAAACCAGATCGCGAGCGGCATCTGATTTGAGAACAAAACCACGTGCACCGGCGTTCAAGACCTCACGCACCATCTGGTCCGACTCGTGCAGGGTCAGAATCAGAACTTTGGCTTCTGGATTTGCCTTCAAGAGCTGCCGGGTTGCTTCCAGGCCGTTTAGCCGTGGCATTCCAACGTCAAGAATGACTACATCCGGCTTGGATCGTTGCGCCTTCTCCACTGCTTCGTGGCCGTCCGCGGCCTCGCCGCATATGCTCCAATTCGGCTGAGCCTGCAAGAGTGACACCAATGCCTTGCGTATGACTTCA
>DAIMDJ010000571.1:0-1526 GCA_036725905.1 Terriglobales bacterium | reverse complement strand
AGTTCTGGATATTTCGTGACCAGACCTTTCATGACTGCCGCATTGTCCTGAAAAATCTGCGCCGTGTTGGAAACATCGGCAGATTGATACTTCACAACCAGGTCGAGATCCTTGCCCACCGCCAGCGGAAAAAGTTGAGTCAGCTTGTACGTTTTTCCCCCGGAGGGTAGGTCGGAAGGAGGCAAATCCGCGGGCTTTACGGTTTGCATTTCGTCGTAGAGCCTATCCGTGAGCTGCGTGTACATGAACGGCACAGGCATCAGCAGATCACGCCCTTCCATGTAATAGAACCAGGCATTGTGATTCTGGCCTTTCGATTTGTAGCTGCGTGCCTGCTCGATGAACCAGTTGCCATCATGGCCTGCGACCTGGGCTGGTCGGGCAAAAAATCCGCCCAACTTCCAGTCGTTCCCGTGCTGCTGCAAGACGAATGAGACGGTGTTTGCGCCCTTGGAAGTGGGCACATCGAGGATGACAACGCCGTAGTTCCCCGGTGGCAGGTTGGGGATCACGAATTCCGCGCTATCGCGGGTTTGGCCCTGAGCGCCAAATACGCCGCACAAGAACTCGGCTTTCGGGAGAGGCGCCGTGCCTTCCGCCTTCAGCAAGAACGGCGGTCGAGCATTGGCCTGCGCGCCGGAAAAATTCGCCTGATTATCTTTGATTGCAGTTTCGATCGCGCCAAAATCCGATGCGAGACTGGCGATTGCATTCTGTTTGAGCGATGCCGCATCTCCTCGGGCCGCCATGTCGAAATACTTCTTAGCTGCGCTCACCAGGGCATTGCGGGTCGGTTCGTCCATGTCAGCGGCCGTGAGGCAGGTCTGCGCTGCTGCAAAGGCTGAAAACATCAGCGATGAAAATACAATCAGACGGGCAGACCTGCGCACTCTGACTGAAAAGAAGCTCATACCCTACGAACCTCCATCTTTCTTTACCGGCCCGAACAGTTCCTAAGAATTAGGATGCCACTTACCTGAATTGTGCTGCAACACAGGCCCGTGGCGGCTTGCCGGGAATGATATTACTTAGGCTTAGACAGCTGCTGCTTTTGATTGCACCCAATTCCCGGCTGTGGTACCGTCCGCTTGATTTTCCATTCGCGCTTCAGGGGAGAGATAATGGCTTGGGCCATTCTGGCCGTTCTGGTAATTACCGCATTCGTGCTGATCGGAATGTACAACAGCCTCGTCCAGTTGCGGGTGCGCACGGACACAGCTTGGTCTGATATTGACGTGCAGCTAAAGCGCCGCCATGACCTGATCCCTAACCTGGTCGAGACGGTGAAAGGTTACGCCGCGCACGAGAAGAGCACCTTCGAGAACGTTACCAAGTTCCGTTCGCAGGCGATGCAGGCCACCACGCCCGGTGATAAGGCAATTGCCGAGAATCAGCTTAGCGGCGCTCTGAAGAGTCTATTCGCCGTCGCCGAGAATTATCCCGAGTTGAAAGCTTCTCAGGAGTTCACGCAATTGCAGAATTCGCTCACGCAGACCGAGGACAGCATTCAGTATTCTGCAATTGCG
>DAIMDJ010000570.1:0-1540 GCA_036725905.1 Terriglobales bacterium | reverse complement strand
TCACCCCTTCCACTCCTCCATCATTTTCACGAAATCTTTGAACAAATAATGCGAGTCGTGCGGGCCGGGCGAGGCCTCTGGGTGGTACTGGACGCTGAACAGTGGCAGGTTGCGGTGGCGCATGCCTTCCAGTGTCGAGTCGTTCAGATCCATGTGCGTGAGCTCGACTTCGCTTTGCGGCAGTGAATCGGGATCGACGGCAAAGTTGTGGTTGTGGGCCGTTATCTCGACTTTGCCCGTCTTCAACTGCTTCACGGGATGATTCCCGCCATGGTGGCCGAATTTCAGCTTATAGGTCTTTCCCCCCAAAGCAATTCCTACGAGCTGATGCCCCAGGCAAATTCCGAATATCGGTTGCCGTCCCATGAGACGTTTTATGTTGTCCACCGCATACGCGCATGGCTCGGGGTCGCCCGGACCATTGGACAAGAACACTCCATCAGGTTTTAAAGCGAGGACGTCTTCGGCCCGGGTCTGCGCGGGAACAACTGTGACTTTGCATCCCTCTCCGCGCAGTTTGCGCAGGATGTTCTGCTTGATTCCGTAGTCGTACGCGACCACGTGAAAGCGGGCCGGTTCGTCCTTTACTCCCACTACTTCCACTGGCTCGTGAGAGCGCTCGCCGACTTCCCACACGTAAGGGCGATTCGTGGTCACGACCTTCGCGAGATCCGTCCCGTCCATCTTGGGAATGGAGCGGGCTTTCGTCACCAGCTTTTCGACATCGTTTTCGAGCGTCGAGATCACACCGCGCATAACGCCATGATCGCGCAGATGCCGCACTAGAGCGCGCGAATCGATCTCGGCGAGAACTGGAATCTTGAATTGTTCGAGATATTCTTCCGCGACCTGCTGCGAGCGCCAGTTGGAGCTGACTCTCGAGAACTCGCGAACGACCAGACCTTCAATATAGGGCCGCGTGGCTTCGTTGTCTTCAGGATTGGTGCCGTAATTTCCGATTTCAGGATTGGTGAGAACAACAATCTGGCCGCAGTAAGAAGGATCGGTGAAAATTTCCTGGTAGCCGGTGATGGAAGTATTAAAAACGACCTCGCCGTAACATTCGCCTTTGGCGCCGTAGCCTTTGCCGCGGAAGACGCGCCCGTCTTCCAGCGCAAGGATAGCTTGCATCAATGCTCCAGGGAGTGGATTTTACGAATTTTAGCACAGGTCCAGAACCGGGATGGACGGACAAGGGCGGACCCCACGCGGACAAGATCGCGGGCGAGGGCGCCCGCGCCACACACTACTCGCTACGCGCTTCCTGCGGCACCACTTGCAGCTCCAGCTTCTGCGTCCACCGCAGCACGGTAAGAGAGCTGCTCACTCCCACGTGCGCGTCGGTGAGCAAGCGATGCAGATCATCCACGCCGGCAACCGCTTTGCCGTCGAGAGCGACGATCACGTCGCCTTCGCGCAATCCCGCGCGCTGGGCGGGGCTGCCGGGCGTAACGGCTGATACGATCACGCCGCTTTCCTGGGGAAGATCGTAGAAACGCACCAGGCGCCGATGCAGAGGAGCAGTCTGTGCTTCCACACC
>DAIMDJ010000569.1:0-1545 GCA_036725905.1 Terriglobales bacterium | reverse complement strand
CGCCATTGGCCAACGTTACCACCTCGAACGACTCCGCCGACGCGTTGCTGAAAGCGGTGGACGATCCTCCCGATTTGCTGGTCAGCGATTACCGCATGCCTGGCATGGACGGCCATCAGTTGGTCGAAAAACTTAAGAGCCGCCCCAAAACTGCGGGAATTTCGGTAATCTTACTCGCCAGCAAAGCCGACATCACCGAGAAGCTCTCCAATCATGAGCCGGTGGATGATTTCGTCGAGAAGCCATTTTTCTTGAAAGAAGCCACGCAGCGCATCAAGCGCGTGATTGACAAGATCGCTTTAGAGAAGATGGCGAAGACTGCACCGTCGGATGGAGTGTTGCGCGGCAGCCTTTCGCAGATGAACGTCATAGATTTGGTCCAGTCGCTGGAGATGGGCCGCAAAAGCTGCGCGCTCACCCTTACCAATCAAAAAGACAAATGTGAGATGTACTTTGTCGAAGGCCAGGTGACGCACGCGGCTTACGGCTCGCTCACCGGCGATGCGGCAGTGTTCAAAGTTTTAAGCTGGACCGCGGGAAGTTTTCAGATCAACTTCGAAAGCAAAACTTCGCAACAGACCACCACATTGAATACTCAGGGCCTGCTCATGGAAGGCCTGCGCATGCTCGATGAATCCAAGCGTGACGAGGGCGGCAGCGCTGCGGAGGAAGAAGATGTCCTCCTCGACACCTGAGGCGCTCACGGCAGCTGTTCTCACAGTAAGCGATTCCTGCGCGCGCGGCGAACGTACCGACCTTTCCGGACCGGCCGTTGCCGAAGCTCTAAGAAAAAGAAAACTTTCCATCATCGCGAAAGAAGTCGTTGCCGACGATCAATCCGCAATTCAGAAATCCCTCCTACGCCTCGCCACGAATGCGCGACTTGTGGTCACCACCGGCGGCACTGGCATCGCCAAACGTGACGTTACGCCTGAAGCTACCAAAGCAATCTGTGATCGCCTGCTCGAAGGTGTAGCCGAGCGCATGCGAGCCGAAGGTGCGAAGAAGACGCCTTTCGCCGCGCTCAGTCGCGCAGTCTGCGGCATACATGGGAAGTCGCTGATCCTGAATCTCCCGGGAAGTCCTCGCGGAGCCGTCGAATCGCTCGAGGCCGTGATTGATATGCTCCCTCACGCGCTACAGTTGCTGAGCGGGAATACCGAGCATTCCTAAGCACCTGGAGCCGGACTCGGTCATTCTGCGCGACCCGAGCGGCAGACACCCGATTCAGGTGCTGGAACAGAATTATCGGGCCGATCCGATTTCCGAGTCTTTGCTGCTTTCGCTCAACGAGGGAAAGACGATCGATTTCCTGGTGCAACGCGAGAACAAGCAGGAAGTCGTCACCGGCAAAATCATCCGCAGCGGATACACGCCTCACAACTACATGGCTATGAATCTGAGCCATTCTTCCCGCTGGACTCAGTGTGGCGCGGGCGCCCCGCCCGCGAAAGGCCGAAGGCTTATCATCCTTTGACGAGAGAAGGAAGTCCGAGCGCAGCTAAGTCAGCCAAGCGTGACGGCTGAAGAACCTCAAAACCTTTC
>DAIMDJ010000568.1:0-1546 GCA_036725905.1 Terriglobales bacterium | reverse complement strand
CCGCCATGAACGTTTGCGGATACGATGAAGAGTTGGGATTTTCTGATCCGCTGCGCGAGCAGATTCGCGGCGAGGTCTCGCAGGCCATTCAGCAGTCTGAGGAAGCCAAAGAAACCGCCACCGCGATGTGCCAGTTCTACGAGCAGCATCGTCAACCGGATTCTTCTAAAACGCTGGCGCAGTATGTTTCGCTCGCTCTCTATTTGAATGCGCCTCCGGCTTTGACTCCAAAAGTCAAAGAGGCCGATCTGCCCCCTGATGCCGCGCGGCTCACCGGAGTTCCTCCCCTCATCCAGAGGTTCTACGAAAAAGCGGGTTTGCACGACATCTGGCAGCGGCATCGCCAGGCCTACTCGGCTCTGACGGCGCGTTATCACGAACCGCTGTCGAAGACGGTATTTGACACCGAGGTTTATTTGAAGTTTCCGTCTGCGGCCTATCTTGGACGGCAGTTCACCGTCTACATCGATCCCATGGGCGCTCCGGGTCAAACCAACGCGCGCAACTACGGGTCCGACTACTATGTTGTAATCTCGCCGGGCAAAGGCTCATCACTCAAAGTTGAGCAGATTCGCCACACTTATTTGCACTACCTGCTCGATCCATTGGCGTTGAAGTATCCCGCGACCATGAAGCGGCTGGAGCCGCTGCTGGCAACTGTGAAGAGCGCGCCCATCGATGAGAGTTTTAAAAGTGATGTATCGTTGCTGATCACGGAATGTTTCATCCGGGGAATTGAAGCGCGGCTTACGGGTTCGGCCAAGACCCCTGAAGCCGAACGGCAACAGGCTGTCGACAATTCCATGCAGCAGGGATTCATTCTCACGCGCTATTTTTATGATGCATTGCTGCAGTTCGAGAAGGATCCTGCGGGCCTGCGCAACGCCTATGCAGATTTCGTCGGCAACATTGATGTGGGTAAAGAGCAAAGGCGTGCGCGCCAGATTCAGTTCGCCAGTGTTGCCGATCCTGAACTGTTACATTTGTCGCGTCCCACACAGGGCAAGCTGCTCATCACCGCCGAACAGCGGCTTTCTGCCGGCGATGCCATGAGCGCGCAAAAACTCGCTCAGCAGGCGCTGGACGAAAAAAGCGAGGATCAAGGCCGCGCGTTGTTTATCCTTGCGCAAGTTGCGACAATGAATCGTGATATACAGGGGGCGCGCAGTTATTTCCAGCGCGCTCTCGAGGTCGCGCAGGAGCCTAAAGTGGTGGCCTGGTCGCATATCTATTTGGGAAGAATTTTCGATTTGCAGGAAGACCGCGAGGCGGCGTTGGGTCACTATCGTGCCGCGCTGAACGCAGGCGCAGCGCTGCCTGAGGCTAAGGCCGCTGCCGAACGCGGAATTCAACAAGCTTATGAGCCGCCCAGCCATCCACAATGATCTTAGCCGGAAGCGATGAATCAATCACTCAAGGAGACCGCATGAAACAAGCAGCGATGCTGGTCATAATGCTGTCATTGGCCACTTTTCTCTACGCCCAGCAGCAGACGCCTGCCACACAGAATCAGCCGGCGGGAAAACCGGGTTCAACGTCACAAGGC
>DAIMDJ010000567.1:0-1548 GCA_036725905.1 Terriglobales bacterium | reverse complement strand
ATGTGCGATGCCTCGCCCCATGGTTCCGGCGCCAATGACGGCAACCGTCTTGACGTCGAGCACTACTAGGCTCCCTTTTCCAGGTGGTTCAGCACTGCGGTGAAATTGGAGCTGGCGCCGCGCATGTACTCGGCAAGTCTCTTGCGCTCTTCGGGGTCGATCGTCGGAATGGAAGCGCTGATGCGCCGCAAGGTGTTGGTGATGTCGTCAACATAATTCGTTAGACGAATGAGTTCTCCAGTCGCCGCCATGAGTGCTCCTTAACAAAAAATTAACAATCGAATCCAGCCTAAGCAAAAGCCCGCATGTTACGAGGTTGAACCCATATTCTCAACGCTGCCAATGATTTAGTAAAGCGCACGGAGGGATCCTAGCGAGCGTGCGGAAGTTGTGATCCACGCTATAAATGTTTTTTGTTTGCTTTCGGCCACTCTGGTGAATCTAATCTTCATATGGCTGACAAACTTTTGAAACGCTATCTTTTTGCCAGTGATTTTGATCAAACGCTCACTTTCAATGATTCCGGGTATGTATTGAGCGAACTGGTTGGCATTCCCACTGCTGAATTCGAACGCAAAGCGAAAGGGATGGCCAAGCTGAATTTGGTGCAACAGGGGGCGGAGCTTGCCTATCTGCTGCTTCATGATCCTGAATTTCGCAGCCGTGTGCGCCGCGAACACCTTTATCAAGTTGGAAAAATTATTCGTCTAAAGGAAAACATTGAGCTTCTTTCCAAGATTCTTGAGAGTGGGATCGAAGGGTACCAATTCGACTTTTATGTTCTTTCGGCGGCTCCGGTGGAGGTAATTCAGTCGGCGCTGGAAGGAATGCTTCCCGCCGACCACATTTATGGAACAGAGTTCCGCTACAACGCGGAAGGTGGGATTGAGAGCGTGATTCGTGCCACGGCTGGATATGGCAAAGTGGCCGTGCTCGATAATTTGCAGGCCAAGCTGCAGGTTGGGCCCGATCAAATTGTTTACACCGGCGACGGCAGTTCCGACGTGCATGTGATGCTGCACGTGAACGTGAGAGACGGCTTCACCATCGCAGTCTCCGAAGCCAAGCATGTTGCCCATGTCGCCAAACGAACCGTGCTCAGCACTAATGCCCTGGCTGTGCTGGCGCCGATTCTCGAAGACATCGTAGGATGGGATCGGCTCCGCATTCGAGAGTTCTTCGAAGCTTACGGGCTGTTGGTGCAGGAGTGGGACCGTGTGCGCACGGATTGGCTCACGCTGCGCGCGGCGGATTTCGAGAACGAAGAGGCGCCCGCCGCGGATGATTTGGCGGTCCAATGATCGGCGCTCCGATGATCTGACGAGCAACGATCGGCGCCGGTTGATTTCCTAACCCGTTTGCCATGCTTCGCGATAAGAACCTGATTCCGCTGTCGCGCCAGCACCAGCACGCGCTGGCGCTGTGTGTGCGTTTGGATCGGGCGGTCCAGTCGGGCCAAGTCGATGCCGAAGCTTGGCAAGCGGAGATCCAGCAAATTTTTGAGCAGGAGATTGGGACGCACTTCGACGCGGAGGAGCGCGAACTCTT
>DAIMDJ010000566.1:0-1556 GCA_036725905.1 Terriglobales bacterium | reverse complement strand
GATCCGCGTGTGGATGCGGACGGCGGTGCGTAAGGAGATCACCTCTTTCGGCACGTTCCTGAGCACGCTCTGCCACGAATTTTGCCATCATCTTGACTTCCAGCGGTTCGGATTTCCGGATTCGTGGCACACTCGCGGATTCTATGAGCGCACAGCGGCGCTGTACCACCATGCGCGGGGGACGCCACAGAAGCGTCTGTTCTGGGTGGCAGTGCCGGGAGGACGCTGGCGGATAGATTGGCCGCGCACGAATCGGGGTGCGTGACGCAGGGACAAAATGCACGTTCCGGTTGTGGCTGGCTAGACGGCGATTTTTGCGACAGCTACTATTTGTGAGGTGCCGGAGTTAAAATCACTCGATTCATCTAGTGTCTTTGGAAACCGAAAACGGCCCCGATTGCTCGGAGCCGTCCTCGTTTCCGGTTCATCCGACGATGCCCGGTCATGCCGCCTTTGGCATGGCAGTTCGCAGGCACGCCTTCGCCTCACTGATGACCTTCTCATAGTCATCGGCAACGACCCGTTGCACATTGATGCGTGCGCCTTTGATCCCCGCTTCGTGCGCCAATCGCTTGAACTCAAGCTGAACTTCTTCAGCTTGCTTGGGCGTCAAGAGGGTGACGGGAAGAGTGGCGGATTTGCCTGTGGGGGTCTCAATTTTCACCGAGTATGGGTGTAGAGGCTGTTGCGTTTTCGGAGTCATGCGACACCTCCTTATACTGCACGATTCTAGCGTGGATCACTGCACCAGTTGTGATGCAGAAGTATCTTGGGGTCTGCACGTGCGATTTGGCAGATGCATGCTCTGGGGCGGCAGCCGCAAAAATCAGCGGTAAATCAAAGAACATTCAGCCGCTAGGCGAAGCAAACCTCCGTGACAGGGATCAGGCGGCTTCCCGGAAATCGGCGGGCCGGCGGTTCATGATCGCCGTTTTTCTCCTGAGAGTGTAAGCAACGAGAGCGGCAACGTAGCGGCAATGCCGACGAGAACCACAAGGCTGAATCAACCGTTCTGTGCAAATAGGGAGCCGTGCGTTTCATGCGATTACGTTTGAGTGGGCACCGCGTTACCGCCGATTGTTTGGTTTCAATCCAATCCCCATTGGTTGGCGTTAAAATGTGCGTCATGTCTGGACATCTAGAGTGGATAAATCTCTACAGGGCAGCCTTGCGGGAAACTGATCCTGACAAGCTACAGGCTCGGATTGAAGAAGCAGAGCAGGCTATGAGGCAGGCGCTAAGGAGCGCGGTCGAATACGAGGATTCCGATCAGAGGCACACCATCGGCGAAGCTCTGCGCCATCTCGAAACGGTTCAGCAGAGTTTAAAAGATGCCGGACAATCCGGGGCTACACCCAGCGAACGACAAAGGTGAGCGGAATTTTTATCAAGCCGCTCGCGTCTGGCTAAAGGTAGCTTTCTTGGGCGAAGGGAGCTTTCTTTGTATGCCGCGAGCGAGCAATTTCCGATCTATGGTGCTGACAACAGCGTAGCGGCTGCATGCATCGCGGCCAAGTCACTCTAAACGAAAACAGGCCCATTGTGTTTTCACCCAT
>DAIMDJ010000565.1:0-1558 GCA_036725905.1 Terriglobales bacterium | reverse complement strand
CGCGCCGTTTCTGCCATGTCATCTGCCTGTAAATTCGCGATCACGAGTGTCCGCCGCCGCTTCAACAGTTCGCGGTAGAGAAGCACATCGTCGCGGGGAACGCCTTGATCCATAGCATCTTCGGAGCGATCCCCAATCTCTTCTCCGGCGACTGCGCCGGCAAGACCGAGCAAAGATGCGGCTCCGATCCCGGCTGCGAGAATTGTCCCCACTCCTGGCACAACCAGGCTGGCGACCGCGCTGCCAAGACCAAGTCCGGCGCTCGCACCCACCACTCCGCCGACGAATGCGCCAATAGCTTTCCCCATGCCGTGCGCTTCAGCGTCGGTGGTGGGCACCTGCTCGACCTGCGCTGGAAGCTGCTCGCTGGTCAAGAAAATCAAGGATTGTGGCGGAATTCCTTTGTCCAGCATTTCTCTTACGGCCCGATCCGCGGCTGCGCACGAAGTAAAGATTCCGACGACGCTTTGCATGGGCATCTCCCGTGAAGATCTTCGAATGTAAGATGCACAGCATTTACCCGAGATGCCCGTGAGACTGTGCTCAGGTCAACTCATTTTCCGCGCTGCAGCACGTCCGAGTCGATAGTCTGTCCACTCCGCGAAATCGTCTGGAAGTACAGCTTGTCTCCGGCAATCTCCACAATCATGAAGCTGCGATCACTATCGAAAGCCGCCTCCACCGCCTCTGATTTTCGCAAGTCGTGAGTCATCAGCTGACCGGAGTTGCCGAGGATAAAGTAATAAATCCCATGCACCGGGTTGAGCCGTTCGTAAATGTGCTCATGGCCTGAAAAGACCGCGTTCACACTGTATTTCTCAAATAGGGGAGCAATCAGACTGCGTAAATCGACGTCGGCGCCGTGATGTTTGCCATTGTTGTAAAGCGGATGGTGAAAGTAACAAATTTTCCATGCTGCATTTGAATCGCGCAGTCGCTGCTCCAGCCAGCTCAGTTGTTGCGGGTCCATATAATTGCTGTCAAGGGCGAAAAATGCGACGTCATTTTTCTTGAAGGTGTAGTAGCGCTCTCCACCCATGTTGAAGAGTTTGTACAGGCGTTCATTAGGATTATCGTGATTCCCAAGCGAGGCGTAGAACTTTACCCCGGCATCGAGCAGAGGTTTGTACGGCAGTTCGAACTTACGGACGAAATTCTTGGGGCTGTCCCCGCCGTAGATGTTGTCACCCAGCATGATCACGAAATCGAATCCAACAAGTTCGCGGTATGCTTCCATCTCCTTAGCAATCTCATATTGGGCGCTGCCGCCCGTCCCGCTGTCTCCTATGACCGCAAAGCGCACGGATTTCGGGTGCAGCGGAAGTCTCAGGTCAATCTGAGAAGCGGATGCGGGCAAGCTCGATTGCTGCGCAGATGAAACTGGTGGCGCGGGCTGCGTCGTCGCTGGCTGGTTCGGGGTGGGCTCCTGGGTGGACGCCGAAATCACCCCGAGCGCCAGGTAACCAACAATCCGATAAAAAATTGCCCGAGTTCGCATGGTTCCGAGCTGCCTAAGATGCAGGAATTACATTGCTGATGAAATCCACGATGAGATTCG
>DAIMDJ010000564.1:0-1560 GCA_036725905.1 Terriglobales bacterium | reverse complement strand
ACGAAGGTCGGGGACCAGATCTGCGGGGTCGGATATTACAAGCAGTAGGTGTTAGAGACGTTCATGCGCTGGGCTTCTTCGCGGCATCGGTAATTATTCCGACGCCGGCACTGGGAACCAGCACAGCTTCATCGCACGCTTCGGCGGGCAGTAGGCCAAGAGGGCGGTTGGCATGGGACGGCACGGTGTCGATCGAAGCGGAGGAACGGGGTCGTGTCTCTACACATATTAACATTTGAATTGAGGGCACAGGTCGGCTGCCTGGCATCAGGATTTCGGGTTTGGAAGAAAATGTTGCCGCCGCTTTAGCCGCCCGCGCCTGTCTCATCACGGCGCTGAGCGCGGCGCGGCGATCCGCCGGCAGTGCGGCGAGGTATTGGGCCACGGTGGAAGCTGCCATGTTGGCGACGATACCCGCTGCGGTTCGCGGGCGCGAACTTTACGGCGGGAGGCTGTGAGGTGCGAATCAGCCTAGGGAAGCCGGCGACTCGGTTTGGGAGACCGAGCGTATGCGGCGGACAAGCCTCAAGCACGCACCGCCGTTCTGCTTCTCTTCACGACGATGCTGGACTGCGGCCGTCGTCTCATCATCACCTCATCCTCGTGCTGTTCTCATTCGTCTACGCGTCGGCGGTGACGCAGACCGCTACATGAGTGAGATTCTTGACGTCCCAAAAGGAATGACGTGATCAAGAATCAATGATGAGCGACGTGATTTTGTCGTCAGCGATGGTGAAATGGTAATCAAGCTTGATCGGGCTGCCGGGAAATGTTCCGGATATTTCGACATTCACCATAGTCTCCGCGTCGCGCTGCTGAACCTTCAACGGATTAAACCGAAACTTATATTTCTCGATCGTTTCGCTGGCCCAGCGTTCAATATCGATTTTGCCACGGCGCGTTGCGTTCTCGTCGCGCACCACGGCGTCATCGGCAAAGCAGTCGAGGATAGACTTCACATCGTGTGCATTGCTCGCGTAGATGTAGCTCTGAATTGGGCGCGGCAATGCGGCTGACATCCTGGCGAAGAGGCTCGTCTATTTCATTCGGGATTCAAATTTGGGGGTCGGATCTGGTACTTTGTCGCATTGCAGACGCCGTTTGTCGGGATGATTTAGATTGCTGAGCGGGCGCTCGCAGCCTGCGCGAAGCTTGCGTACACTGGAGCAATGCGCAGCGCTTGGAAAAAGATTCGCTACCGTCTGGAGTGGCTGGGACTCAAGTTCGCCACGAAATTCCTTCCGCTTTTGTCGCGCAAAGCTTGTTATCGGCTGGCCCTTTGGCTCGGCTCGCTCGGCGCCATGCTCGATCGTCGGGGCCGGCGCGTTGGGCTCTCAAAACATATTTCTGAATCTTGCCGGTCTTGAGAGGAAGTAAGAATTAAGAATGGAGCGCACAGGGAGGCGCGACATAGAAGGTAAAGTGACGAGGGTAGGAGCGAGCCAGCCGGGAGCCGCGCGAGTTTCAAGTAGGAGTTATGAAGAATAGTCCCATACTTCAAGAGCAGGTTCACAGATGAAGATTTTTGTTGCAGGCGGAACGGGAGCCATCGGTCGTCCG
>DAIMDJ010000563.1:0-1585 GCA_036725905.1 Terriglobales bacterium | reverse complement strand
CTGCTCGAGTGCGATTGCCGTTACGGACTTTGGCTCCAATTTCAGAGTCAGCTTGCCGTCTTGCGCTTTCGCGGAAAACGGCTTGGGAACAACCGTATTGGGCGCGTCGAAGGTATTTACGCTGTCGACCTTGGATGCAGACAGCGTTTCTCCTGCCGCGGATTTGGCATTCATACCGGCCAGAGTAACTTCGATTTCAGCGGACTGATTTGGATCAACGTTAGTTATTGCGAGCCACAATTTTCCGGCCTTATCCTTCGCTGCGATGGCGTCGATTCGCGGCAGGGTGATGCCGTCGTGTGTGAATGTACCAGCGTCTAAAGTGGCTGGTACGAAAGTAGCGTCCTGAAACGGCACGTACATTTTGTAGACATAGTAGGTAGGTGTGAGAACCATTTTCTCTTTGTCGGTCAGGATCATGGCCTGGAGCACGTTGATCATCTGCGCGATATTGGCCATGCGAACGCGGTCGGCATGCCGCGCAAAAATGTTGAGGTTCAGCGCCGCTAGCACCGCGTCGCGCAAACTATTTTGCTGTGCCAGGAAGCCGGGATTGCTGCCGGGAAGCGGCGCGTACCAGCCGCCCCACTCATCCACAACAAGCGCCACCTTTTTTTCCGGATCATATTTGTCCATGATTGCCGAGTGCTTCTCAACAAGAGAGTTCATCTCCAGCGTGGACTTTAGAATCTGCGCGTACTCGGTCTCTCCGAAACCCACCGAGGCAAACGAAGGCGGCCATTTCACAACGGTGTAGGAGTGCATCGAAAGCCCATTCATGTCCCAACTCCAGGTGTGGTTCTGATACGCCTTCATGATAGCGTCGGTCCACTCAGTCCAGCGGGATTCACTGCCGCCAGGGCCCACAGCGATCTTGAGCATCTGCTGCTTGTCCTGCTGAGCCGGATTGAAGTTGCGGACGAAGCGGCTGTAAATCTTGAGCTGGCTTAGATAGTAGTCGGGCGTCATGTTGCCGCCGCAGTCCCAGCTTTCGTTCCCGATGCCGAGAAACGCAACCTTATAGGGAGCAGGGTGCCCGTTGGCCGCGCGCTCCTTGGCCAGCGTCGTCGGCTGAGCCGTGGTTAAATATTCCAACCATTCAGCTGCTTCTTGTGGAGTGCCGGAGCCGACGTTGACGGAAAGGTAGGCCTCGGCGCCAATCTGGTCGAGGAAGTCCATGAATTCGTTCGTTCCGAAGGTATTCGGCTCGATTACGCCGCCCCAGTTGGGATTGAGTGTTACCGTTCGCTGCGGACCGATGCCTTTGCGCCAGTGGTATTCGTCTGCGAAGCACCCGCCGGGCCAGCGCACGTTCGGCACTTTTATCGCTTTGAGCGCAGCGACGACATCATTGCGAATCCCGCGCGTGTTCGGAATTTTGGAGTCCGGGCCGACCCAGATTCCTTCGTAAACACCGTGGCCGAGGTGCTCTGCAAATTGGCCGAAGAGATTGCGGTCAATCTTCGGACCGGGCTTGGAAACGTCAATAAACAATGCAACTTTCTGTGCAGCCGCCACCGGCGCAGCCATAGCCACAGCGAGCAGGGTCAAGCTGGCAAGAAGTGAGCGCACGAGCGGAGATCCC
>DAIMDJ010000562.1:0-1601 GCA_036725905.1 Terriglobales bacterium | reverse complement strand
ACGTGCGCGTGATAGTAGAGATAGCAGCTCAGGAATAGGGAAGAGCTGATAACCGCGGCAATCATCACAGCGCGGTGCGCGGCCATGCGTCCGCGCTTAATGAGGCTATGTCCGGTAAACAGCAGAACGGCGCTGGCGCCATTTAGCGTTGCATTGATGGTGGGAAACAGCGCGTATTGTGCGGGTACCTGGGTCATGCGGCCGGTTTCGTCGTCCGGCGATTCACCATCAGAAAGGACAGTCCGAACATCGCGCCGGCGAAAAGTATCAGCGTTGCTAACGACGAGGCCAACGGGAATGCGGTCGAACTCGCCGGATAGAGCAGACTGCGCAGTGCCTCGACGCCATACGTCAGCGGGTTGATGCGCATCAAAAGGCGAATCCATCCCGATGCTCCTGCCAGCGGAAACAGCGCTCCGGAAAGCAGCCACAATGGAATGAGAAACAGGTTGATGATGGCGTGAAATGCCTGCGTCGAGTCCATAGGCCAGGCTATCGCGAAGCCGAGGGCTGTGAGCGCGAAGGAAACCAGAAAAACCGTGAGCGCTACCAGCAGGAAATCTCCAGGGCTTACGTGGACTCCCACCAGGGGAGCGAAGGCGAGAAAGATCAGCCCCTGGATGGTCGAAAGCGTCGTTCCTCCCAAAACTTTGCCCAGAACGATCGCGGAGCGGGGAACCGGCGCGACCAGCACCGAGAGCAGAAATCCTTCTTTGCGGTCTTCGATCACCGACATCATGGTAAAGATTGAAGTGAACAACACAATCATGATCAGCGCGCCGGGATAGAAGTAATCTAGATAATGCTGCTGGCCGGCTGAACCACCTGAGCGGAACGAGCTGCCAAAGCCCGAACCGATCACAAGCCAGAACACAACAGGCGAGGCGATGACGCCCACTACGCGCGTGCGCTGGCGATAAAATCGCACCACTTCCCGCCACCACAGCGTGAATGCAGGAAGCGACACTCCCGTCAGTGGAGCTGCGTGCACTGGTAATGTTGTGGTTTGGGTTGCCATTGTGCTCGCCCTTCTTTGCGATCTTGGCGAATTCTTCGCGACCTTGGCGGTTAAGAGCTTTAACCGCAAAGTGCGCCCAGATATCGCAAAGTGCACGAAGACAATCTTCGTTCTCTTGGTCTATCTTTGCGATCTTAGCGAATTCTTTGCGACCTTGGCGGTTAAGAGCTTTAACCGCGGGGTGCGCCAGCTAATCGCGAACGCCGCGCCGGAACACTTACTCTTCCGTTTCTTTCTCAGTCCAGAATCTATGCCCCGTGCGATGGATAAAGACGTCTTCCAAAGTGGGCTTACTCACCGACATTGACTGAATCTCTCCCGGAAATGCTTCCGCCAGCTCGGCAATAAAGCGATGCCCGTTCTCCCGCTCCACCCGAATTCTGCTGCCGCGGTCTTCGTTCCCCAACGCAGTCGCGCTCACGTGGAAGCGAGCGGTGACGCGCTCCGCAAGGCGCTGGGCATTGTGGGATGCTTCAATCCAAATCACGTCACCACCGATCTCGTGCTTGAGTTCGAGCGGAGTACCGAGAGCTACGAGCTTTCCCTCATTGAGAATTGCAAGCCGATCGCAACGTTCGGCTTC
>DAIMDJ010000561.1:0-1609 GCA_036725905.1 Terriglobales bacterium | reverse complement strand
TGATGAGGCCTCGGTTCGCGGACCCCATCAGGGCCAGCAGTCCATCCGGACTGCGCGAACAGATCCCATGAAGGTGGCGCCAGCAGGATAAGCTGCCGGCCATCCCAACCTGGAGATCTTTCAATGTCGCCGACAATCGCCGCCCGTAGACCTGCCGCTGTGGACTATGAGAGGACGCTCATCCTCTCAATTGAGGTGAGCAACCAAAGTTGGGTGCTTGCTGCGCAAGTGCCTGGCCTGCCGCATACGAAAGCGAAGCGCACGGTCGACCCGGAAGCCGAGGCATTGATGGCGGCCATTGCCGGATATCGCTCCCGCGCCGCCGCTATGGGCCGCAGTATCGAACGCGTGATTGCCGTCTACGAGGCGGGATGGTCAGGCTTCTGGCTCGCGCGATGGCTTACGAGGCATAAGGTGGAAGTGTACGTTATCCAGCCTTCCAGCGTACCAGTCGATCGTCGTATGCGCCGCGCGAAGTCTGACGGCATTGATGCCGAGTTGCTGCTTCGGACACTGCTCGCTTGGCTGCGAGGCGAGCCGCGCGTTTGTTCGATGGTTCCAGTTCCCGACGAGGCTGATGAGGATGCCCGACGGTGTATTCGCGAACGGACAGAACTTATCTCAGAGCGCGTCGGTCTGACCAACCGGATCGGAGCTGTTCTGGCAACGCTTGGTGTAACCGATTACAACCCATTGCTCCGGAATCGACATCATCGTCTGGCCGAATTACGGACTGGTCTTGGCGAGCCGCTACCTCCTAATGCGCATGCCAAGATCGTGCGTTTGCTTGCTCGATTGGAACTGGTGCTCGCGCAGATCGCCGAGTTGGAGCGTGAGCGGGATGCGGTGGTGGAAACGGAAACGCCCGACCACGCTAGTAAGATGATCCAGCAACTTATTAGCCTGCGCGGTATCGGGGTTCAGAGTGCAACCGTGCTGGTGCGTGAAGCGTTTGTACGTCGCTTCGCCAACGGCAAGGCGCTCGGATCATACGCCGGTCTGACGTCCTCGCCATATAGCAGTGGCGGGATAGACCGCGAGCAAGGCATCGGAAAAGGCGGCAACCGGCGGCTCAGAACAGTGATGGTCGAGCTTGCGTGGCTATGGACGCGCTACCAACCCGCTGCTGCTCAGGTTTGCTGGTTCCGCGAACGGGTTGGATCAACTGGGCGGCGCGTTCGCAAAATCATGGTGGTGGCCTTAGCACGAAAACTGCTGATCGCGCTGTGGAGATTCGTCATCGACGGCGTAGTGCCTGAAGGCGCAGTCTTAAAGCCTGCTGCCTGATCGGCCCTCCAGTCCGGCCTGCGCTGCGCCCGCAGAGCAGTCCGATGATCCGAGGAAACGTCGCCGTTGTTCGGCATGGCGCTACAGCGCCGTCTACACAGAGTGGTGCCGTTCTCTTGGAGCTCTCCCCGTCCCGAATGCGGGACAGTGGCTGGGATCAACTCCCGCCGGATGTGAGGTTTGCAGGGGAAGCCCTGCAGAAAATGAGAGCCCCACCTTGGATCGCGATCTACCTAAATCAGCCCTTGACGGAGAAACCATCATGTGAGGCCGGACACATGACTGCAAGCGACTTCTGTGCGGCACGCGAAGTTATCTCTTG
>DAIMDJ010000560.1:0-1616 GCA_036725905.1 Terriglobales bacterium | reverse complement strand
TCGTGATCGGGCTGGGTGTGAACGCCTGCGCGAAACGAATGCCATCTTTCGCCAGCGCGTCCAAAGCCGGAGTTTGAACGCGCTCGTAACCGTAGCAATGGACATGATCGGCACGAAGCGTGTCGATCGTAACCAAATAGATATCCGGAGCGGATGGCTTCTTCTGTGGTGGCTGCGCGTCAACCACCGTGACGGCGAAACAACAAGCAATAAGTATTTTCGCGGCCCTCATGGAAATTCAGACTAGCACAATCACCTCTCATCGCCGGGGGTCCACCCCATCACTGGGATATAATTTTTGTACGCGATGGATTTCCCTCTTATCTTTAAATCCGCGCTGCTAGCGGGCCTTTTCGCGATAGGCTATGCGGCCCTGGCTGTACCTACAGCATCCCCCAACGTGGTGTTCATCACAATTGACACTCTGCGCCCCGATCACCTCGGTTGCTATGGTGACAAGCAAATCCGCACGCCAAATATCGACACGTTAGCCGCAGACGGCACCCGCTTCGAGCGCGCTTACACCGCAGTCCCCGTGACCCTGCCATCACATACTGTGATCTTCACCGGGACGTATCCCACACTCAGCGGCGTGCACGATTTTGCTGCCAATAAGCTCAGTCCAACTCAGGCGACGTTGGCTTCCGTGCTGAAGGACAACGGGTATACGACTGGCGCCGTCATCGGTTCGGCCGTCCTCGATTCGCGCTTTGGCTTGAATCATGGATTCGATTTCTACTACGACCACTTTGATTTCAACCGCCTGCAGGAATCGAATCTCGATGAAATGGAACGCCCCGGCAACATTGTGGCCGATGTCACGCTCGATTGGCTGAGCAAGAATTATCAGAAGAAGTTCTTCCTTTGGATGCATCTCTACGACCCGCACTATCCCTATCGCCCGCCAGCTCCGTACAGCGAAGAATACAGAGATCGTCCGTATGATGGCGAAATCGCATTCGCAGACGCACAAGTGGGGCGTCTGATTGAATTTCTAAAAAACAAAGGCCTCTACCAGAACACATTGATCATCCTTAGCGGCGACCACGGCGAAAGCCTGGGCGAGCATGGTGAGAAGACGCATGGGTTCTTCATCTACAATGCGACGCTGCATGTTCCGCTCATCATTCATCTGCCCGGAGACATGCACGCAAGAACTGTCCAAAATCTGGTGAATTTGGCCGACATCATGCCGACGGTGCTCGCAGCTCTAAACATTCAACTCCCCGCACACGTCCAGGGCCAAAGCCTGCTGCCGATCATCTCCCCGAAGAAAGAAGACAACGCCCGCAGCCTGTATGCAGAAACTTTCCTTCCGCGCCTGCACTTCAACTGGAGCGAATTGCGTGGAGTGGAAACGGAAAATTATCACTTTATTGATGCGCCCAAGCCCGAGCTTTACGATCTGCGCAAAGATCCAGGCGAAACTCATAACCTGTTTGCAGAGAAGAAAGCAGTAACAGAAGAAATGCGCGTGCGCCTCGCTAAGCTGATTCAGCAATACACCGCGGGGCAGGAGCTGGCCGAAAAAACCGGACTCGATCCGGCTTTGATGGAGCGTTTGAAGTCGCTGGGATATGCTGGCTTCTCTGGAGGGAGCAATTCCGGAGCTAACA
>DAIMDJ010000559.1:0-1624 GCA_036725905.1 Terriglobales bacterium | reverse complement strand
ATGTGGCACTATGGCGAGACAGTCGGGTTTCGCACTACGATCCAGCGTTTCCCAGATGACAATCTGACCGTCATCATTCTTTGCAATCGCGCCGATGTTGTTCCGAAGGATCTCGCGCTGAAGGTTGCAGAGCTGTTTTTTGGACGGGCCGCTGATTCTCCGCTGATGTAAGATTGCCGAATCTTCTGGATTAGAGGTCACGAAGTCAGATGCATGAGGTCGCAGAAGCCGTGAGCTCCGCACAGAACACCGATTTGTCCGAGAAGACTCCCACGGTCGAAGTCTATGCCGTCTACGGCGTAGAACCTGAGATCCAGGCGTATGCCATGGCGAAGTACTCGCGCTCTGCGCTCTCGATGAAGGAGTCGCTGAAGGAAATCAGCCAGCAAAAAGCCGAGAAATTTTTGAACACGTTCTATTTTCAATACGGACATCGCTCGATTGCCGATCTAGCGCACATCGCTCTGGCGATCGAAAAGCTTTCCATCCTCGCAGCCATTGCCGTGGCCGACGAGCAGCGCTGGGATGGTCAGGAGCGCTCGACGCGCTACCAGGATTTCAAGAAAAGCGGATACTACACCCCGGATTTCGGGGGAGACGATCAAGCCAGGACGCTGTATCGCGAAGCAATCGACAGTTTGTTTGCCGAATACGAATCTCTCTCCGAGCAGACATTCCGCTATCTTGCAAGCATCACGCCTAAGCCTGCGGAGATGAAGCAGGAAACCTACGACCGCACTCTGCGGGCGCGGGCGTTTGACATCTCGCGATACATGCTGCCGCTGGCAACGAACACTTCGCTGGGCGAAATCGTCAATGCGCGAACGCTTGAAAACCAGATCGCGCATCTGCTCTCGCACACGCACAAAGAGGTCCGGCTTTTGGGAGACCTTTTGAAGCAAGCGGCAACATCGCCGGCATACAACGTGAATCAGGCTTGGCTGCGCCAGCTGGTCGAACAAATTCGCGCAGTGTCACCCAATCTCGCAGCAAAAGCTGAAGAGGAACTGCTGCGTGAAGTGCGTGTCGCGCCCACGCTGGTGAAGTACGCTGACCCGAATGCGTACGAGATTGAAACCCGGCGCGAGCTAAAGCAGGTGGCGCGGGAACTGATGGGCAATCTGCCAATTGCATCGGCGCCGCTGGTCGATTTACTCGATGAAGAGCCGCTGGAACTCGAGCTGGCAACGACTCTCGTCTACGAACACTGTCATTATCCGTATCGCCAGATTCGCCAGTCCATTGCGGCCGCAGGCGAAGTTATCCGCCGCGAGATCATAGATCTCGGCCTCCGCCATCGCGGCAAGCACGATGAAATGCTTCGCCCCTTCTGCGCCGGGCATCAGTTCCGCTTCGACATTCTCATGGACATCGGTGGCTTCCGCGACATGCACCGCCACCGCCGATGCATTCAGATCGGGCAGGACTTTACGACGAAGCACGGATACGACACACCGGAGGAAGTAAATGCGGCAGGAGTTTCGGACAGCTACCATGCTGTCATGCGGCGTACGGTCGAGACCGTGAAGCAGCTGAGCGCCGGTGCGGGACCGGAAGCCGACCAGGATTCGCAGTACGCAATCCCACTAGCTTTCCGCAAGCGGACGTTATTCAAGATGGATTT
>DAIMDJ010000558.1:0-1627 GCA_036725905.1 Terriglobales bacterium | reverse complement strand
TGCTTTGACGATCCGGCCTATCCGCAGCAGTTGAAGCAGATCTATGACCCGCCGCTGGTTCTCTACTTGCGGGGGAATGCGCAAGCAATCTCGAAGCCAGGAATTGCGGTCGTGGGCACGCGCCATCCGACTCCCTATGGCACGGGAATGGCAGAGCGGCTGGGGTGCGATCTGGCGGCTCGGGGCCTGATGATTTTCAGCGGCCTGGCCCGAGGCGTAGACAGCGCTGCGCATCGCGGTGCGGTGGCAGGCAAAGGCAAGACGGTGGCGGTGTTCGGAACGGGTGTGGACCAGATCTATCCCAAAGAGAACAGCCGCCTTGTCGATCAAATTCTCGCGCTCGGAGGCGCGCTGATTTCAGAGTTTGCATTGGAGACATTCCCTGCGCCGCAGAATTTCCCGATTCGTAACCGCATCATCAGCGGGATTGCCATCGGCGTCCTCGTCGTCGAAGCCGCTGAATATAGCGGCACGCGCATCACCTCGCGCTGCGCGCTGGAGCAGAACCGTGAAGTCTTTGCTGTGCCCGGCAATGTTACGAACAAGAATTCCTGGGGCCCGAACACGCTCATCAAGCAGGGCGCGAAGCTGGTTGCGACCTGGGAAGACGTGTGGGAGGAACTCCCGGCAGATGTGCGACTTGCGCTGGAGCCCGCGAAGGGCGCTGAATCGCAGGCCGGCCAAACCGCATCTCTATTCGGGGAAACCGAGTTAAGCCCTCACGAACGCAAGATCATGGCGCAATTGAAGGCGGATGAGGCCACCCACATCGACGAAATTGTCGAGAAACTGGCGCCCGAGTTGTCATCCTCTGAAATTTTCGCTGCGCTGTTTGAGCTCGAACTGGAGGGAAAGATCAAACAGTTGCCGGGGAAGAATTTTGTGAAGAGCTTTTAGCTTTCAGCCATCAGCTTTCGGCAGGATGTGGAAGGCAAGGAGTGCAGAGCTTCAGAAACTTGAAAGTCTGGGACAAGGCGCATGTTCTAACTCTCGACGTATATAAGTCAAGTAACGCTTTTCCACG
Source organism: Terriglobales bacterium (assembly GCA_036725905.1). GTDB lineage: Bacteria > Acidobacteriota > Terriglobia > Terriglobales > Acidobacteriaceae > QIAB01. The sequence continues at coordinate 603 of DAIMDJ010000558.1, read as the reverse complement.
AGGCGAGTTATATGGCCTGACGAGTCAGATGCGGAGGTCCTCGGCTTCAATCGGCGCGAACATTGCCGAAGGCTGTTGCCGGAAAGGCGACAACGAATTGGGACGATTCCTCCAGATTGCGATGGGTTCCGCAAGCGAACTCGAGTACCATCTCTTGCTCGCTCATGATTTGGAAATGCTGAAGTCCTTAGACTACCAGCGACTTTCAGAAGAAGTGGTGGAAGTGAAACGGATGCTCTCGTCTCTAATTAACAAACTGAGAGCTGAGAGCTGACAGCTGAGAGCTGACAGCTTTGCAAATTCGTGCTAGCTTCAAACGAAATCATCCATTGAGGACACATTGGCCAAAGGTTTAGTAATAGTCGAGTCGCCAGCCAAGGCGAAGACGATCCAAAAATATCTGGGCACGGGATACACGGTCGAGGCATCGCTCGGCCACGTCAAAGATCTGCCCAAGAGCACTCTTGGTGTCGATATCGAGAATGATTTCGATACAGAATACATCGTTATCCCTGGGAAAGAAAAAGTTGTTGCCAGGCTGAAGAAGCTGGCAGGTTCGGCGGACATGATTTATCTGGCGCCTGACCCGGACCGCGAAGGCGA
>DAIMDJ010000557.1:0-1656 GCA_036725905.1 Terriglobales bacterium | reverse complement strand
AACGTTAGAGCTTTACCGGATGCGCGTTCCAGTCTGAGAAGCAAAGGGGCCGGAAGTTCTACGCGCGTCCGGTAAAGCCGTTTGGACGTAGCCGCCCGTGGGTGCGACGGACGCGGGCCCTATGCAAATTCAATTGAGGGAAGGGGTGAGGTTGAGGTGTGCCGAGGCTGTGCTGCGGAGCATGGCCCTTCACACTGCCACGGCCAGAGCTGCCTGGAGGTAAAAAAACGTGGCGAAGATGGTCGTTGAGGAAGCTTGAGAGGAAATAGGTGTGGCGGGGAGGTAGAGAAGTGCGGGGCGCGCCGAGGCACGCAGAGTTTTCGCGTTGAGGAGAGTGGTTTCATGCCGCAGCGGTTAACTCTGGTGGAGAACGGAGTTGGATCTCGGCAGCAGTGAGCCTTTCGATGATCTTCATGGGTCCGCCACACTTGGGACAGCGATAAAGATCTGGAGCGTCTTCCGTAGAGCAAGGGTGTTCTTCGGCTGGTGGTTCTGGGGTTGCGCCCAGCAACTGAAAGCACAGGGGCAGAAGGGTGGTGCGTCGGCGGTTGGCCAAGAAGCCGAAATGCCGAATACGCACGAAGCCTTGCGGAAGGATGTGCAGCAAAAAACGGGTCAAGAATTCATTGACGGACAGGGGCAGCAGTTTTTGTTTGTTGCCGTCAGCGGAATCGCGCCAACGAAAGGTGACTTGGCCATTGGCAAAGGAGACCAGGCGATGGTTGGAGATGGCCACGCGATGGGTGTAGCGGCCGAGATATTGCAGCGCATAGGCGGGGCCACCGAAGGGAGGCTTCAAGTACACCACCCACTTTTCTCGAAACAGTGGTCGTAGCCAGGCGGCGAAGGTCTTGGGATTTGCCAGCAGCTTCAGGTCGGCATGGAAGTTGAGCTGACCATTCTGAAAAGCCCGCTCGAGAACGCTGACGAACTTGCCGCGAAAGACTTTGCGCAGGACTTTCTTGGGAAGGAAGTAGTTTTCTCGTGCGTGGATCCAACGGGTGTGATCGGGAGAGAGGCCGCCGGCGGGCACGACACAATGAACGTGCGGGTGAATATTGAGTTGTTGGCTCCAAGTGTGCAAGACACTGAAGAAACCGATCTCCGCACCGAGGTGTTCCGGGTTACGAGCGACTTCGAGAAGGGTTTCTGCACTGGTACGGAACAAAAGATCGTAGATAACCTTTTTGTTTTGCAGCACCAGTGGGGCTAGGTGGCGGGGCAGAGTGAAGACCACGTGCAGGTAGCGCGTGGGGAGCAGTTCTCGCTGACGCGCCGCGATCCAGCGTTCCCGTGCGGCAGTCTGACACTTCGGGCAGTGCCTATTTCTGCAGCTATTGAAGGAGATGGCGCGATACCCGCAGCGGGTGCATTGATCGAGATGACCGCCGAGTGCGGCGGTACGACACCTAGCAATGGCTAACAGCACCTTGACATGCTTCCAACCAAGCCAATGGCGGTTTCGTTCGATGAAAGCATCTCCTGCAGCGCGGATGATATCGGCCACCTCCAGAGGCGGCCAGCTCATCTATTTCTCGCCGATGGCCTCGTCGTTGATGGATAGCGAGTCCAAAGGACTCGCGGTGGCGTTGAGGCGCTGAATAGCGAGGTGCACGTAAATCAGGGTGTCTTTCAGATCTTCATGCCCGAGCAGGA
>DAIMDJ010000556.1:0-1658 GCA_036725905.1 Terriglobales bacterium | reverse complement strand
CGAATCGTACGCGCCTGATCAGCAATTGCACGAGTAATTGCCTGCCGAATCCACCACGTGGCATAAGTTGAAAACTTATACCCGCGGCGGTATTCGAATTTGTCCACGGCCTTCATCAGGCCGATGTTGCCTTCCTGAATCAGGTCGAGGAACTGCAATCCGCGGTTGGTGTATTTCTTGGCGATCGAAACGACGAGACGGAGGTTGGCCTCGATCAGCTCGCGCTTGGCCTGCTCGGCGTCCATGTCGCCCTGGATGATCTCGCGCTGTGTGCGCTTGAGCTCCTGGAACGCCACGCCAACTTCCTGCTCGAGCCTTTCCAGCTCCGCACGAACACTACGCGCCTGACGGCGATATTCCTTCTTCTGCTCTTCGCTGCGAGTCTGCTCTGCCCTCCGTTCGAGATTCTGCGACTGCCGATCGAGCGAGCGCATGGTATCGACCGTTTTGTTCACACGTTCGATCAGACGCTTGCGTTCATTGTTGGTAAAACCGAGGTTACGCACACACAGAGACACGCGAACAATCCCGCGCGCCAGGTTCAGCCGCGCACGGCGATAGTCCTTCGGCCGCTTCTTCTGTGAGACGTTGGCGAACTTTTCTTGCAGTTGACCAGCTTTTTTGTACGCCTTCGCCAGGTCGTCAATCTTTCCGGTGAATTCCTTCAGGCGATTCTGAAGAATTTCATCGGTGATCTCTTCCTCATCAAACGTGACCACTTCTTTGATCGACCGGACGCTCTTCTTAAGGTCCTCGCCCAAGGCCAGCAATTCGTTGATGACGATGGGCGAACGCGAAATCGCTTTGAGAACACGCAATTGCCCGCGCTCAATGCGCTTAGCGATTTCCACCTCGCCTTCGCGCGTGAGCAACGGCACCGTCCCCATCTCGCGCAGGTACATGCGGACGGGGTCGTTGGTTTTTTCCAGTGCGCCGGGAGTGAGATCGAGTTCGACATCGTCTCCGGCTTCTTCTTCGTCGAATTTTTTATCGAGGCCGGCTCCGGGCATTTTCGGCCCTTCCAGCACATCGATACCCTGCGTACCAATCGTGGTCAGCAGATCGTCGAGGTCCTCGGGACTGTGCACATCGTGCGGGATCAGGTCATTGACCTGATCGTACGTGAGATATCCCTTCTCTTTTCCTGCGTCGATCAGCTTTTTAATGTCGTCGTACTTGTCTTCTAGAGCCAAGACGGATTACCCTCTATGCGCCCCCAGAAGGGACGCGGAATCGTTATTAGCGGTGGGATCGTGGAAGTAGCGGAACTGCGCCGCGGCACAAACCCTCAAAGTATAGCACGAGGCTGCTGTGCTGCCTATCGGTGAATTCCGCCAGCCTCGGTCCGGACCGCTTATGTTGCTGTTTGCTAATAGTTTAGATGGCGTTCGGGGTGGTTTAGTTTCAGGGATCCAGCCCGCCATGGGCGGCCTGGAGGGGATTTCCCGTGTGGGGCGGACACTCGGCACTCCCGACGCGCACCCCAATTTGAAAGAAGAACCATTGTGGGGACAGCCGCCCCCAGCTGTCCGGCGGAGCGCAGCTCCGCTCACTGTTCAGCACTCCTGTCCGCCATCTCCAAAAAAACTTCGGTGGAGGAAGGACGTCCCCGCCCGTCCAGGTTCGAGCACTGGCGTGCTTCCAAATTCCCCTCCCGC
>DAIMDJ010000555.1:0-1668 GCA_036725905.1 Terriglobales bacterium | reverse complement strand
ATGCTGACTTCGCCGCTGGAGACGTTCAGCGTCGGCCAGACCATCATCGTCAGCCGCGGACTGATCGACGTGTTACCAGATGAGGCCAGCCTGGCCATGGTGCTTTCGCACGAGTTGGCACACATTGTCCTCGGGCACAATCTAGGCAGCAAGTATGCTTTCAACGACCGCATGCTATTTACGGATGAATCGACTTATCAGAACCTGGGATTCAAGCACATTCCCGAGGAAGAAGTCGCTGCTGATAAGAAGGCGATGGATTTGCTCAAGAATTCTCCCTACAGCCAGAAGCTCCAGAACGCTGGTTTATTCCTGAAGCAACTCGCCGATCGAGGTCCTGCGCTTTCCGCACTCCTGACGGCTCACTTAGGCAACAAGCTCACTGATAGCAAAGGCGGAATCGAACGCATGGCGGCACTAATGGGGTCGGCTCCGGCGCTCGATCCAAACAAACTGGACCAGATTGCAGCTCTACCATTGGGAGGACGCGTGCGACTGAATGCCTGGGACGATCATGTCGAACTGATCAAAACTGCGCCGGTTGCGATCACTTCTGCTCGCGACAAAATGCCATTTGAAGTAACGCCGTTCTTCCCGAGGCTGACACGTTACGGAGCGGCGGCAAGCCCAGTTCCTCCAACTGCGGCTAGCACGGCTCAGAACAATTAGATTTGGTCTCAGGCTGAAATGAGTGAGGTCATCTACCCAAAGTGATTCCACAGTCGGGCCTTTGGGTTTTTCCTTTTCGCTACCTGCAAGCTGCAGAATTCTGCATAGTTGCCGAAAGCGAGCCTAGCCGTATGAAGTATTCGGATTTGGCGAGCAAGCATCGCCACTAACATTTGCTTTTGCAACAACTTACGGGTTGGTCGACCTTGATTCGCTTCGCCTACGCCGAATCAGCCAGCCCCAAAGAATCAAGCATCTGCACCATTTTCCTTCACAGTATGGACGGCCAATTGCATTAAAATGGCCTTCCCGGTTCCCCCGCCGGTATGCGGAGCACCCGCCCACATGACGCAACCGTCTACCAGTGCGGCGCGCAAGCCGCTACTCGACCAGCAGTCGTTTCAGCAACTGCTGCAAGCCGCTTACGTGTTGCAGGAGCACAACGACCAGATCCATATGGCTGCCGGATCGAATGGCGACGCCACCCGCGGCCTGCTTGAAATCGTAGAAATCCAAAGAGCAATTGAAAATCAAGAAGTTGATGCGGCGTCGGCTTTGCGCCTTATTGCAGCGCGAGCGCTGAACCTCACGGGTGCCTCAGGTGTTGCGATCGGAATCATCGAAGGACGGGAGATTATTTATCGCGTAGCAACTGGCGCAGCTTCACAGGATGACAAGCTGCGCGTACCCATTGAATCGAGTCTGTCGGAACAGTGCGTCAGCAGAGCGCACGTCGTCGTGTATCCGGACACTGAGGCACAGCCCGCGATTTTCGCCCAGCTCTGTCATCAGTGTGGAACCAAGAGCCTGCTCGCAGCGCCGGTTCTGCATGATTCGAACGTTGTAGGTGTCCTCGAGCTGCGGTCCGACCGCGCAGACTCGTTTCATGAAACCGATGTACACATCGCAGAACTGATGGCAGGCCTTCTGGCGGACGTAATTGAACGCGACTGCAAACACGAATGGCGTGAAACAGCTGCGACCGAAAAATCGGCGATG
>DAIMDJ010000554.1:0-1671 GCA_036725905.1 Terriglobales bacterium | reverse complement strand
AGCCGGCGATTGTTGCGGTCGATGGCCAATCCGCTTGGCTCTTCGCAGGGCTTCAGCGGCCAGGTTGATTTCACCTCCAGCTTGTTGGGATCGATTGCGCTCAGCTCGCTTTTATCTTCGATGTTGACGAAGATTTCGCCTTTCTCGTCGCTGACCGCGAATTCGGGTTTGCCGTCGAGTTTGATCGTGCCCGCGACAGTGCCCTTCTCGGCGTCGATTGCGGTGGCATCGTGGCTGCGGCCATTGAAAGCAAACACGCGCTTGCTGGAGCGATCATAAAGAATGGCGTCGGGATTCTCTCCGGCTTTGACCTTGTTCAACGTCTTCAGTGTGTTCAGATCGAAAATGCTAACGGTCCCTTCACGGCCATTACTGATGTAGCCCCGGCCAAATTCCTGGGCGAGGGCAATGCCATGCACGCCGGGTGTATCCGGAATGTCTCCAACGGACCTGCCGGAATCCGCATCGATCACGATGACATGGGTGGCGCGCGAGATGAAAAGATGGCGTGAAACCGGGTCGAGGGTGAGGTAATCCCAGCCGCCTTCGCCGCCTAGTTTGTAGGTTTTCACCACGTGATAGCCCGGACCGCCAGCAAAGGACGCAGTAACCAGCAGGGACGTGACCAGTGTCACAAACGATGCCACGGCAGCAAAGTGTTTCATTTTCATCGGCTCACTTTCAAAAGTAATAACCAAAGTACCCGCAGGTAACTTTACCGCATCTGAGCGGCTGCTACACTGCTGACATGCATTCATGGGAGGGAGATCCGCATCAGCAGGCGACGCCGGAGTATGGCTCGCTCGATCCCGGTTCGGATTTGCCTCCCGACCGGTCTCTTGATCCGACCGCTGGGGGTTGGCGGGTCCTGTTTGCCGTCGTGGGTGGTGTTTTACTGGCACTGCTCTTCGCCTCCGGCGTGGCGCGAGGAGCGTTTGCTGACATCGCGCGGTTCCTGACGCTTCACGGGAAGCGTGAAGCGGCGTCTCCCGCCGTTCTTTCACAGCACGAAATCGAAAGCCTTGACCACCAGAGCGCGCAGAAGCAGGCCGAGCTTCTGCTGGAGCGCGACATCAATCATTACGACGGAGCAAACGATGAGATTGCTGCCCGCGCTGAGCGCTGGCGCGGACGAGTTCGGCTTAGCCCAAATTTGAATTCTCTGATTACCACTGCGTTGAATTCCAATGATCTGCGCGTGCGCGCCGCAGGGATTGAAGTAGACCTGGCGGCGATGAACATGGCCAAAACTTCTGAAAGCGCCGAGCGCCTGCTAGCGCAAGCCGAGGGCGGCGAGCTGTCTCAGCGTGTTTGGGCGCTGTGGGGCCTGGGGCTGCTTGGGAATCGTGGTGTGGAACCAGAAAGACTGACCCAGGTGCTCGTAGCGCAACTCCAAGATTCAGATCCGGAAGTGCGCCATTGGGCAGTTGAAGGACTGGCCTATTTGGGAACGGATGATGCGATTGCCCCGCTTCTGCAAACTCTGCACGACGATGCTTCTCCCGTGGTGCGCGAGCGTGCCGCGTGCAGCCTGGCGCAATCTGGCATGCTTACACAAGAGCAGCGCCGCAGTGCAATTCCGGCGCTTCTCGCGTTTGCTGACGATTCTTCTCTGGACGCACAGACCCATACCTGGATTTATCAGGCGCTGCGCGACATCACGGGACAGAG
>DAIMDJ010000553.1:0-1681 GCA_036725905.1 Terriglobales bacterium | reverse complement strand
TCTCGGTCGAGTGCCCATCCTTTGGGGCGCTGGCCGTCCCGTATAAGGTCGGGACCGGTCAGAATAAATCCTCGTTCGTCTCGCTCAACTATATTCGCCAACCAATCGGTTCGCGGCAACGCTCCAATAAAAATGAACATCGCGCTTGCTGGCACCCGTTCTACCTTATTTGTGTCCGAGCAGAGCACCGAAATCTCTTCCAGGTGCGTTCCGCCATGCGCCTCGGCCACGCTGGCGTGCGTCCAAAGCTGAATGTTGGGCACCTCTTGAATCTGATCAATTAAATACTGCGACATGGTGCTGGACAGAGAAGTCCCGCGCACAAGAATCACGACACGTTCGGCATACTTGGCGAAGTTCATTGCTGCCTGACCGGCGGAGTTCGCGCCTCCGACGACATAGACGATTTCGCCCTTGCAGGACAACGCTTCTGTAGCGCCTCCGCCGTAGTAGATGCCCGCCCCCTGCAACCGATCTACTCCTGGCGCCTCGAGCCGCCGCCACTGCACTCCACTGGCTATCATCAATGCGTGGCATGAGATCTCGTTTCCATCCGCCAACTTGATAATCCGGTAAGGTCCTTCAATTCGCACCGCTACCGCTTCCTGCGGTGACAAGATTTCCACTCCAAAACGCTGAGCCTGGACGACGGCGCGACGGGCCAGATCGCCACCGCTAAGGCCGATAGGAAATCCAAGATAGTTCTCGATGCGTGAGCTCATTCCTGCCTGACCGCCGGGCGCTTCCCGCTCAACCATCACCGTCTTAAGACCCTCCGACGCGCCATAAACAGCAGCAGCTAGACCAGCCGGTCCTCCACCTACGATTGCCATGTCGTAAAAGCTGGTTTGCGCACGTGTCCGCAGCCCCACTTTTTGCGCAACATCTGCCGGTACGCTTTCGAGAAGTTTCGTCCCGTCCGGAAAAAGTACGACTGGGAGGTTCGCGGCCTCGGGGCCCAGAGCCTCCACGAGGCGCTTGGTTTCCGGGTCATTAGCGGAAAGCTCGACGTCTATCCACTGATAAGGAACGTGATTGCGCGCCAGGAAATCGCGCAGCTCATATGATCGTGGCGACCATCGTGTTCCCAATACGCGGATTCCCTCGAACGCCGGACGGTAGGAAGCTTGCCAGTCATCAAGCAAGTCATCCAATTGCGGGTAGAGGTGCTCTGTCGGGGGATCCCACGGCTTCAAGAAAAAATAGTTGATGTTGGCTTGATTGATGGCATTAATGGCAGCCGTAGTGTCGGCGTAGGCAGTCAGTAAAGCCCGCTTCGCGTCGGGAAAGATCCGCATTCCTTCCTGCAGAAATTCAACGCCATCCATGCGCGGCATGCGCTGATCAGCAAGAAGCAGGGCCACGTTGTCATTGCGTACCTTCAACTGTTTCAGCACTTCCAGTGCTCCTTCGGGAGAATCGCTGCCGATCACACGATATTCAGCACCGTACTGTGATCGAAGATCACGTTCAATCGCGCGCAGCACGCCCGAGTCGTCATCCACACTTAGCAATATTGGTTTCGCCATGATCGGGTCTCAATTTTGGGCAAACACTACAGACGTCCGGATTATCTGGATAACTTGATTAGATACGGAAAAGTGCATTAGGTCGCGCAATTCGTGCTTTTAGGCCACCTGAATCTTCTTGGTGGGCGTTTCATCCAAAGCAGAATGGATCT
>DAIMDJ010000552.1:0-1691 GCA_036725905.1 Terriglobales bacterium | reverse complement strand
TCGCGTCAGGATTTAACCACGAAGGGTACGAAGGAACACGAAGGAAATCCTCTAGCAGGCTGCTGAAAAACTACTCCTCATTCCCCGCCGACTATGGTACGAGAAGGTATGCGAGGAGCAGATCATCAGCAGAACCACATGTTCAGTTATTTGTCGCCGGAGATGCGAGTGCGGAAAGATCATCCGCTGCGCACCATCCGGGCCATGGTGGATGAAGTGCTTACCCAGTTGTCGCGGCGGTTCGACGCCATGTACGCCCGCGTAGGGCGTCCGTCGATTCCGCCGGAGAAGCTGCTGCGAGCGCAATTGCTGCAGATGCTGTACTCGATCCGCAGCGAACGTTTGCTGATGGAAGAGATTGATTACAGCATGTTGTTTCGCTGGTTCGTAGGGTTGAACTTGGACGAGGAGGTTTGGGATGCGACGAGCTTCACCAAGAACCGCGACCGGTTGCTGGAGGCCGACGTGGCCAAGGAGTTCCTGGCGCAAGTGGTGGAGCAGGCGCGGGCCCAAGGTCTGACTTCCAACGAGCACTTCACGGTCGACGGCACGTTGCTGGAAGCCTGGGCGAGTCTCAAGAGCTTTCAGCCGAAACAGGGAAAGTCGGCGCCGCCGCCGGACGATCCCGGCAATCCCACGGTGAACTTTCGCGGCGAGCGGCGGTCGAATGAGACGCATGCATCGAAGACCGATGCCGAGGCGCAGTTGGCGCGCAAAAGTGATGGGAAGGAGTCCAAGTTGAGCTACAGCGGGAATCTGTTGGTCGAGAATCGCAACGGACTGATCGTCGCCGCAGAAGTGTTCGTGGCCAACGGAAGGGCAGAGCGCGATGCGGCGCTGGTGATGCTGGAGCAGATTCCGGGAAGGAAGCCGGTGACCGTAGGCGGAGATAAGGGCTTCGACACTCGGGATTTCGTGGCCGAGTGTCGACATCTGGGAGTGACGCCCCATGTGGCGCAGAACCTGGCACGGCGCGGTGGGAGCGCAATCGACGGGCGCACGACACAACATTCCAGCTATGCTCTCAGTCAAAAGAAGAGAAAGCGCATCGAAGAGTGTTTCGGCTGGCTGAAGACGGTCGCCCTGCTGCGCAAAGTGCGGCATCGCGGAGTGTGCAAAGTGGACTGGATCTTCACCTTCGCCTGCGCAGCCTACAACCTGGTGCGCATGCGAAACCTCGCGGCAGTCCCAGCGCTGTAAGTCCAGATCGACGTGTGTCCGCCAGGGCATGGAGTTAGACCGAAAAAGCTTACAAACACCAGAAATCAACCTGCTCAACAATCACAAACGATGAGAATCAGAAAGACAACCGTGCTGCCGATCAATTTTTCAGCAGCCTGCTAGGAAATCCGGCATGACGAACGCGATTTTCGACCCATGACGAACGCGATTTTCGACCCAGTCTTTCGCGACCGGCACGGCTCTCGCTTGCTCAGGGGTTAAATGGGCAAACCGAGGCGGGGTATATCTCTTCTTCTTGCCCGATTCTTCTTGAGACCTGTCGTCCCTTCCCATCTATCACTGCGGCAAAAAATCGTAGCCTTCGCGTCACGATAGCGTTTCTACCTGTGCAGGCTCAAGGAAGGTCACTTTGTTCTGTCAAATGCCATTCCTTCTAAGTCACGGCGAGGGTCGGAGATCGCGCAATAAAGGCCGAACACCGACGCTGCCTTCATTTATTACTAGTTCAG
>DAIMDJ010000551.1:0-1692 GCA_036725905.1 Terriglobales bacterium | reverse complement strand
TCTCCATTCAAATCTTCGCGCGCGACTAAGGTGACGAAGTATTCACGTTCCGGATGCTGTTGCAATCGCGCGGACGTGGTTAGCACAAGCACCGGCTCGTTGCTGCTGGAAAGATCGAAGATACGAAGCTGCGTGTTTTCGAAAGTGGGCTGCTGCCGCGCGATGGTCGTCCGTGCTGTCCGTGTCGGCACGGATGCCGCAATCGTTTCTGCAGCGAGCTGACGGTCATGAGCGCGAACTTCGTCAGTCGCGAGCGCAAGAATCTTTTTTCGGAATTGCTGCTCTTCTTCTGGTTTCGTGCTGAAGGCGTAGCTACTGGGCTCAGGACCTCCAGCGTCCGAGATTGCGGGAATTAGCTGAATTGAACTTGACGTCGCAGCCGGGTTCGCGGGCTTAGCGGATGCAGTGGGTACCATGGAACTCGCAACCGACTTCGCGGGCGGCTGCGCTTCTGCAGATGGTTTCCCGCGTTTTAAAACCGGCCGATTGGGATCTTCGTGCTCAGGAGGAGCCGTGGCACCGGGAGCTGTCGGCGCAGGAGTCGGCGTAGATGAAGTAGGCACTGGCGCGGGTCTCGCAGTTTCCGGAGGCTTGGGTTTTTCTGGACCCGAACGCCGCAATACTGGAGGCCGGTCGGACTCAGGCTCAGTTGGCTTCGCCTGCAGCACTTCTCTCTTTGCCGCCGCGGCTGCGAGTTGCTCAGCAGATTTCCAGGTCCCTTCGCCGATCCAGTTTGGTCCTGCGTGGGCCGCCCCAGCAACCGTGAACAGCCCCTGAGAGACTCCGCTCTTCACTGCTTCGTAAACCGTGCCGCTCTCAAGCGCCATCGGGACAGGAGCAGCTTTGTACGCGCCAGCATCGTAGAACCTACCGTCATGCATGATCGTGATTGGAATTAAGTGGGCCTTGCCATTTGCTGCAAGCTCGATTAGTCCGAGCGCTCGCGGTCCTTTGTCCACGGTACCTCGACGACTGGCTTGACCCGGCGAAAGCTGGGTGAATGCAAGCGCCAGGCTCGCAGCAGTGACGATTCGCCGCAGCTTGCGGTATAAAGTTGAGCGGTCAGAAGGAGCATCTGCCATGCATGTCAATGATAAAGCCCCGGAGTTTACTTTGCCGGATCAGAACGGCCAGAACGTGTCGCTGAAAGATTTTCGCGGCAAGACGGTGGTGCTGTTTTTCTTTCCCAAGGCCGATACTCCGGGTTGAACCATTGAAGCGTGCGGGTTCCGCGACGCATACAAGCAGTTGCAAAGGACCGGGGCCGTGATCCTGGGGATCTCAGCCGATCCGCCTCAGCGTCAGAAAAAGTTTGAGGATAAGTACGATCTCCCCTATACCTTGCTGTCCGACACCGATAAACGAGTCTGTGACGCGTTCGGTGTGATCAAAGAGAAAAACATGTACGGAAAGAAAGTGAAGGGGATCGCCCGAACTACGTTCGTAATTGGGCCGGATGGCCGCATCACGCACGTATTTGAAAATGTGAAAGCCCAGGGACACGCGGAGGAAGTGCTGGAATATTTGAAGGCCGCGGCTTAGGGCTTTTCGATGGAGAGACGGGCGTCCTCGCCCGTCCTGCGCGGGCGAGACGCCCGCGCCTCCATCGAATGATTGTTGTGGATTACTTCACCGATGCTGCTGCAGTCATCGTGAACGTCAGCGTCGACTCCGAATGAACCACAGCTTCTT
>DAIMDJ010000550.1:0-1710 GCA_036725905.1 Terriglobales bacterium | reverse complement strand
GCGACTTTGAAACCCAATCCAACGAACATCAGGGCGATACCGGCGTAGGCCAGCACAGGAATGCTGCCGGAACGCAGCACCTGGCTGATGGCGCTGATGCTGGTCGATCCGGTGGCCCCGAACATCAAGGCGATTCCATAAAGAAAAAACGCGGTCGCGAACGACCCAAGCAGGAAATATTTGACCGAAGCCTCGCTGCTAATGGCGGCCCGGCGGCGGAATCCAGCGAGGATGTATGTAGAAATCGACGAGATCTCGAGCGCAATGAAGATGAGCACCAGTTCAACTGCCGAAGACATCAGGCACATGCCCACCGCGCCAAACAGAATCAGTCCGTAGTATTCTCCGGCGCGAATCTGCTGTACTTCCATATACTCGTAAGAGGTGAGGATCACGACGGCTGTGACAGCGGTGACCAGGAAATGGAAGAACACACTGAACGTGTCCACGTTCACCATATTCCAGAATGCAGAGCCGGGAAATTGTGATTGATAGAGCGTCGCGACAATAGCAGCAAGAGAGCCAAGCAACGCAATATTTCCGAGAGTTCGCTGATTTCGGCGTTCGTCGATCAGTGGATCGACAACCATCACCACCATTCCAAAAATTGAGAGCACGAGCTCCGGCAGGATGCGAACATACTCGACGGCTTGCGGCGTTGCGGAGCCGGTCATTTTCCCACCAGCTTGCTTGCCATCTGAGTAAACGGAGCAAGGGCAGACTGCACGGCAGGATCAATAGCGTTCAGCCACACCAAGGGCGCTACTCCCATGACCAGGGCGGCTGCAGCAGTCGGCCACAGCGTGATGCGTTCGCGAAGATCCAGATCGGGCAGCTCTTGATTCACTGCATGCGTCACTTTGCCGAAGAAAACTCTTTGATACATCCACAGCAGGTAACAAGCGCTCCAGATCACGCCAGTCGCTCCCAGAATTCCGTACGATGCGCTGGCGCGAAAGGCCCCGCTGAGCACGAGGAACTCCCCAACGAAGCCATTCAGCAGAGGCAGGCCGATGGAAGAAAGCACAATGAAGAGAAACAAAGCTGCATACAGCGGCATCGGCGTGGCCAGTCCGCCGAATTCAGAAATCTCATACGTGTGACGACGCTCGTAAAGAATCCCGGCCAACATGAACAGAGCGCCGGTAGAAACGCCGTGAGCCAGCATCACAAATGTCGCGCCATCCAAACCTGCAGGCGTAAAACTGAAAATTCCCAGCACCACAAATCCCAGATGGCTGATTGAGGAGTAGGCAATCAGCTTCTTCATATTCGGCTGCACAAGGGCCACCAGTGCGCCGTAAATGATCCCGATCAACGCGAGAACTGATATCCAACCGGCATTGGCGCGTGATTGATCAGGGAAAAGTCCCAGATTGAAGCGCAACATACCGTAGGTGCCCATCTTCAACAGGACTCCTGCCAACAGAACGGAACCTGCTGTGGGCGCCTCGACGTGCGCGTCCGGAAGCCAGGTGTGGAACGGAAAGAGTGGAACTTTCACGGCAAAAGCGATAAAGAATCCAAGGAACAGCCAGGGAGCAGCCGCCGCAAAGCCTTCTATATTCCCGGCGCGCACCAAATTCTGGATGGTGGTGAAATCAAAGCTGCCGGTTTTCGCATAGAGCCACAGTATCCCTGCAAGCATGAAAGCCGAAGCGATCATCGTGTACAGAAAAAACTTCACCGCGGCATACACCCGTCGTCCGT
>DAIMDJ010000549.1:0-1732 GCA_036725905.1 Terriglobales bacterium | reverse complement strand
GTAGACAGCTGGTTGCCTCATTGAAGGCCGGAAACTAGAATGAGCCGCCAAGCGATTCACCAATTCCACCAAGTGCTGGAGATCTTCACCGCGCACTGACGTGAATTTCAGTCCCACTCCGCGTCCAGGTTCTGCGTGCCGCACAACACCGGCGGCCTTGATCGTGCCTTCCTGGACAAGAAAGTCAAGCCTGAGCGTTGCTCCAACGGCCAGCCCTTTCTGTGTCGCGACAAACAGACCTCCCAAGCTCACGTCCCGGACTCGTGCAGTATCCTCAAGTTTTTCAGACGCCCAATAGACCGAGACCCCCTGGCGTGTCTCGACTCGCTTGTAGCGCCTTCTCCCAGGGTCAATTCGATGCTTCCGGATGTATTTATCGGAGTGCATGTCCGTCCTCCGCTTGGAAACTAGTTCATAGAAAGTGACCATTCGAGCACACGTCCTCGCACTGGCCGATTCTCGTGAAAGCAACCATAGCTATGATGGTTTGTCGCATTGTGACGTTTGATCGCAATTGCGGCCAGACACGTTGCGCGCTTAATCAATTGAAATTCGCGGGCGGAGGGGCGGCGCTGCACGCAACTGTACATCTCCAGAGACCCAAGCAGTTCGTCATTCTCCGCGACAACACCTGAGGAACAAAAAGCATGCAAACCAAAAAGCGCTGCGATCCGGGCGATTGCGGCGTGATCGGTTACATCGTGGCCCGGCAGGGAAATGAGCGAAACCATGTTGCCAATCTGAGAATTAATAGCGCTGCAGATTCTATCGAGAACTTCCAAAAGGGGCGTACGGGCAGAAATCGATTGAAGAAGCCGTTCTTCAGCTCTTATTAAATACTGGATTTTGTCGTCAGAACTGCGACGCAGCCTGAGTATTTGTGACGTATCACGTGAGCAGGAACCATATTTATCCATCGGTGCCCTTCCTTTGGAGGCCGCGTTCATATCAAATTGACGCTCCCGATTACGACGACGCGGGATTCAAATGTGGTAAAAACAACTAAGAGACGCTGGCGGCTTTTGCCTGCTTGCGTTTCATGGCATAAAGAGCCTGGTCCGCTGCGTGGAGTAGGGTTCCGATCGTATCGGCATCCTTCGGATAACTGACAACTCCAACGCTAACGGAAAGCCTTGGCTCTTCTGCATCTTTCGTAAGGAGACCGCAAATCCGATGTCCTACCATTGTCGCGGCGGCTATGCCGGTCTCCGGCAGGACCAGAGCAAACTCGTCCCCGCCTTGCCGCGCTGCGGTGTCTACGGACCGGCAGCAGTCTGCCAAGATGTGCGCCAGCCTGGAGAGCGCCCGGTCTCCAGCTAGATGACCATATCGGTCGTTGATCTTTTTCAATCCATCGAGGTCCAGCAATACCAGAGAGAATTCCCGCATGGTGCGTTTGGATCGGCAGATCTCCGCGTGCAGGGCATCGAAAAGACGACGATGGTTGGCCAGGCCGGTCAGTGAATCGCTCGATGCCTGGTGGCGCAGTTGCTCTTCAAGCGTCCGCTGCTCCGTGATATCAACAGCAATGATTTCATGGCCGACACAATCTCCGCGGTCGTCATGGATACCGCGTCCGCTCAGCTTGACTCTCAGAGTTGTGCCGTTTTTCCGCTTCCACTCGACCTCGATAGGGTTGATTCGCATGTTCTCGGAGGAGCGCTCCGCCAATGCTGAGCCCGTACCGAGATCAAAGAGGCCGTCCGACGGGTGATTTGCCGCCAGGAGTTCT
>DAIMDJ010000548.1:0-1733 GCA_036725905.1 Terriglobales bacterium | reverse complement strand
ACATGGAGAATCGCATCAAGGAACAGTTGATGCTGTTCAGTGACCGCACCAGCACGCACTACCTGCGCAGCAATCAATTACGGCTGTACTGCTCTTCGATCGCTTACGTGTTATTGCAGATGCTGCGGCGACTGGGACTGGGGGGAACGGAGTTGGCCAAGGCCCAGTGCTCCACCATGCGGCTCAAGGTGTTGAAGATCGGCGCGTTGATCCGCATCACGGTGCGCAAGGTGTGGATTTCGCTGGCGGGTGGATATCCTTACGTCACGCTGTTCCGGCAAATCTATGAAAACCTGTGCGCCGTGCCCGTAAAGTATTGAAAAAGAACGACCCCTCAACAACTTTTTCCTCGCTTCTGTCACGCGGAGCGCGAAGTGCGCTCGGTACCAGCCCGCTGAGAAAAAAACTCTCTCGCAAAGCGAAAAACGGATCAGTTAAACAACAGCGCCCCGCGAAAACCATCTCGCAAACTCCCAACCTGATCAACTCCATTCTTTTTCTGCCAAGCTGTGAGAGATGGCGGCTAGAGGAGGCGCTTCATGCATGCAACCGAGCTCGGCGAGGGCCCACACAGGATAACGCTTGCAGCAAACTTGTGAATTGTGACCAGATGCCGCCCCGATTACTGCAATATTACTTTTTACTGGGCGGAGGAGCGGGCTTCAGATCAGCGGCAACTTTTTGCAATTCAGTGACGGACGAAGCGGTCAGCTCGTAAAGAGCGGGCTCGTCTTGGCGCTTGGCGACGAAATTGTCGCCATTTTTTGAGATGAGGACCTTTTCGATGCGCTTGCCGGTATCCGAAGTCACGGTCAGATCTATCGTCGACGCGGCGAATCCAGTCTCGGGGAACTTGGTTGCCGAGAGATTACGGATTTTATCAACGAGCACCGATACGGTGCCTGAATCCATCTTTGCGCCATTGGACCACCAATCGCTGCCGCTGCGGGTGAGGAAATAACTCTTAGAACCGTCGTACAGTTCGATTTTGTCTGGATCGGCAAAGCCGAAATCAAAAAGCTTCTTGTTCCGGAAATCGTCGAGTCCCTTATCCAGGGCAGGCCCGGTGCCGCTTGAGATCTTATAGATGCCCGAGACGGCGCTGGACTTTGCATAGTAATCGTCTTTGTTCTTTCGCACCTGCAAGTCCTGCGTGCCGGAGACTTCCGTGACTTTTGCTGCTGCAAGCGGAGTGCCGGCGCTGAACGCCGCGGCGGCTTTCTTTTCATCTTCACTTGCGCCCAGATCCATTTTTGCATCGCGCAAGGTCCGCAGCAGCTCTTCCACTTGAGAGCGATCCGCGCGACACGGTTTCGGCTTTACGATCTGCCACTCCCCTTTGCTGCGCCCAAATGTGATGGTTTGCTTCTTGGCCGTCAATTCAATGCTGGAGACTTTGTCGGAATCAAAGGTCAGCAAGCGTTTGTCACGCAGGTCGTTTGTGGACTTGTCGAGGCTGCTCTTCTTGTAGCTCGAAAGGGCAAAGACGCGCGGATCGCCGGTAATCGCAGCATAGACCGCGGTGCCTGCGGGAGTGTCGTCACCGACCAAGAGCTTCGAAGTTTTCTTATTCTTATCAGTGATGTCCAATTCGATCACCGGCTGAATGAGGCCGTATTGTTCAAGGCTCGTGGCTTTATCCTCGATGGTGCGATCGGAGCTGAGGGAGGAAAGCGTCGAGAGCATGCTGGACACAGCGTCCGCATCGGCTGGGAGAGATTTAGGCGCAGTGA
>DAIMDJ010000547.1:0-1789 GCA_036725905.1 Terriglobales bacterium | reverse complement strand
TGCTGGCCTACGCCGGTATCGCCCTGATGTTCGTTGGATTGGGTTTCAAAGTCGCCGCTGCTCCCTTCCATATCTGGACTCCCGACGTCTACGAGGGCGCTCCATCGCCCGTAGTTGGATTCATGTCTACTGCGCCCAAAGCGGCGGTATTTGCGGTACTGCTGCGAATTATGTTTGAAGCCAATGCTCCGGGGCGCCTCTGGCTCATTTGGGTAACGGCGGCGCTATCCATGACGCTCGGCAACCTTGGCGCGCTCGTGCAAGATAACGTCAAGCGCCTGCTGGCTTATTCGTCCATTGCTCATGCGGGATATTTGCTGGTCGCTTTTGCGGCGCTTCCCAGCAGCGGCATTCCCGCCGCGATGTTCTATGCGGCTTCTTACGCGGCGATGAATGTGGGAGCCTTCGCGGTCGTCAGTCACTTTGCCAGCGCAGGGGAACGTTACGTTACACTCGAGGATTATTCCGGATTAGGCCGCCGCTCGCCGCTGCTCGCAGCCACACTGACCATTTTTCTGCTCTCGCTGATTGGAATTCCGATCACCGGTGGATTTTTCGCGAAGTTCTATGTCTTCAGCGCAGCGCTTCAGGCGAACCTGGTGGGATTGGTAATTATCGGAGTGCTCAACAGTGCCGTGGGAGCGTACTACTACTTGCGAGTGATGGTTGTGATGTACATGCGCGAGCCGCGCGAAGAAGCGCCGCTTCCGCCGGTTCCGACCGGATTGAGGGCGGCATTAACACTTACCGTGTTTGCGACCATCTACCTGGGAATTCTGCCGGGACGTGTTCTCGAGTACGCCTCGCGCTCGGCGACGGAACTGCTGCGTCAATAATCACAATTTTTTGCCTGCCTACTCCACTTCAACCGCAATATCTACCCTTGAAAAAATTACCGTCGCCAGCGCCCAAAAGAAGAAAGTCTCCAGGAATGCGAGCCCAACCGGAAACCAAAACAGCCCTCCAGGGGACTTAAAGTTAGACTTGAGCACAGCGGTGCCAAGTATAAAAACTGGAACGATATATGCCCAGCGCACGGATAAGGTAAGGCTGGCCAGGGCTGGCAATCCTAGCACTAAGGCGGCTGCGCCGGCTGCAAGAAACGGATGCAGGAAAGTGGAGAACATCAGAGCCACGGTTCCCGCCAATACGCATGCGGCGACGAGGCAAAGCATCAGAAACCAGACTTGAGAAATTGGGAATCCCGCGCCCCCAAGCGTCCAAGTGGCCGTCACCCCAAGTGCGAAACAATAGATTGCGCAAGCCAGCGTCACCCCCAGAATGAGTCCTGCCAGATATTGGTCACGCGCCACAGCTTTTGAGAGCACACCCAGAATGCGCCGTGACCTGCGCTCGTTGTAAATCGCCGAGGCCCCGAAGAACACGCTAAAAGCAATCACGTAGATGGCAATTTGTTTGAAGATGAAGAGCAGATCGTCGCGTTCGCGCGGAAGGTCGGCGAAGAGCCCCACCAGGGCCAGCAGGACAACCCACAAGAGTAAGACGAATATAGGCCAGCGCTGCTCGCGAACAAAATTCAAAGCGATCAGCAGGATGGGCTTCACTGAACGCCTTCCGAGCGCGGCAGGTCGTGATCGCGCGTAACTTCCAGAAATACTTCTTCCAGCGATCGCCGCACAGGATTCACGCTGACAATCTCCCCGCCAAGGCTCCAAACGCGCTCCAATGCCAAACGCTGATCGGCCGCCGGAACCGAGAACCTTACGATTCCGTTCTGGGCGAAGCTGCCAGCAAAAGCGGTCGCAGCAATTCCACGAGCGATGATCTC
>DAIMDJ010000546.1:0-1811 GCA_036725905.1 Terriglobales bacterium | reverse complement strand
TCCAAAATGCCACAGCCGCAGTTTCAGGCTGTGGATGTGAATGAAATCGTGCAGAACGTTGTTCGGGTTTTCCGGGCGCAGCTTCGGTCGTCCGACCGCGCCACAATAGAACCGAAACTTGATTTAGCATCGGGCATCGAACCGATTGCCGCCGATCCCGAACTTTTGCATCGCGCCTTGTCCAACCTTGTTCTAAACGCGATGGATGCCATGCCTCAGGGTGGCACACTCACCTTACGCACACACCAGAACGGAGATCGCGTTTTCGTTGAAGTCTCCGATACTGGCTCCGGACTGACCTCCGAAGAATGCGAGCGTCTGTTTACGCCTTACTACACGAGCAAGGCGCATGGCACGGGGCTCGGACTGGCCATCGTGCAATCCATCATCAGCGACCACGGCGGTAGAATCAGCGTTCGCAGCCAGCCAAGCCAAGGAGCTACATTTGTGATCGAGCTTCTGCGAAATCAGGAGAAACTAGGCGCGGAAAACCCCGCACGCGACGCAATTAGCGCGTTAACCTGAGGAGAGCAACGGTGCCGCAAAAAGCACATCTGCTGATCGTCGATGATGAGGCCAACACGCTGGCTTCGCTCTCCCGCGCGTTTCGCTTGGCCGGTCACGAAGCCACGGTCTGCGATAACGCGGCCAAGGCTCTCGACCTCGCTCGCTCGCAGCATTTCGATTTGATTCTTTCTGATGTGGTCATGCCCGGCAAAGACGGGCTTTCACTGCTGGCCGATCTCAAGTCGCAGGAAGTTCCAACCCCCGTAGTTATGATGTCCGGACAAGCGCATATTGATATGGCTGTTCGCGCCACCAAACTCGGCGCTCTCGATTTCCTCGAAAAACCCATTTCCACCGACAAGCTGCTGCTCACCGTCGAGAATGCTCTGAAGCTGCAACGCCTGGAGTCAGAAAACCGCCAGCTTCGCCAGCGCCTAGGGAAACACGAAATCATCTGGACTGGCGAGACCATGAAGAAGATCATGGCCCAGGTAGAGCGCGTTGCCGCGAGTGAAACTCGCGTGTGCATTCTAGGCGAAACCGGCACCGGGAAAGAACTGGTAGCCCGGACCCTGCACGAGCGCAGCCCGCGAGTTTCAGGTCCATTCATCACTCTGAATTGCGCTGCGGTTCCTGCGGAGCTGATCGAATCTGAGCTCTTCGGTCATGAGAAAGGCTCATTCACCGGCGCCGCCGGGCGACACATCGGCAAGTTTGAGCAAGCCCAGGGGGGCACGATCTTCCTCGATGAAATTGGCGACATGCCCCTCCCTATGCAAGCCAAGCTGCTGCGCGTCTTGGAAGAAGGTGAAGTCGAGCGCATCGGCGGTGATAAGCCAATTCCAGTGGACGTTCGCGTCATCGTCGCCACGCACCGGAATCTCGAGGCGCTGGTCCGCGAGGGAAAGTTTCGTCAGGATCTCTTCCATCGCGTTTACGTTTTTCCGCTAGCATTGCCGCCATTACGCGAGCGTCGCGAAGATATCCCTTCGCTCATTGAACATTTCACTCGCCAAGTGTGCGATCAGAACAATTGGAAACCTATCCCTTTCGCACCTGAGGCCATCCGATCTCTGCAGGCGCACGGCTGGCCCGGAAACGTCCGCGAGCTACGCAATGTGGTTGAACGTTTACTCTTGTTGGCCGTCGACGGCGGGGTTACTCCAGAAAAGGTCGAATCCGCGCTGCCGCAACTTTCAAGCGAGCACCTGACCAGCACGGGCTCGGGACCGCTCGCCGATCGCGTCCAAGGTTTCGAGCGCGAAGTGATTCTGGCGGAACTCAAGCGCAATCACTACCACATC
>DAIMDJ010000545.1:0-1823 GCA_036725905.1 Terriglobales bacterium | reverse complement strand
GGAACGGGCACTCCGTTCCCGAGGCGAAGCCGGAAGTGGCGGTGCCGGTCGCGGGAGATTAGACACCCCTCAGCAAAAGCCCCACTTCTCGCCCTCTAGTCTCATCACTCGGAGAGATGTGGGCCACTCGTAGATGTGGGCTACCCGCCAGCTTCAGAATCGAAACAAAAAGGGTGGGCCAGCGCGCCCTTCGAGTATCTGGTTTCCGCCGCTGCTTTGCATTGAGCTTCGTCAGACGGACTGCACCAGCCGAGCGCTTTGTATGCCGCCCGTCCCAGACGTTGTCGGGCTGCAGGGTCCTTGGTCTTGTCGGCTTCCTGCTTCAGCAACGCTACACCCTTTACTGGTTCGTCCTTATGAATTTGCATCCATACTGAGACCGCTACTTCACCGGCTTGCTTGGACATGACAGGCGCTTTCAGCGCTTCCGCTACTGCGGGGAGCGCATTCTTGCCGATTTGCTCCAGAGCTGTTGCCGCAGGATAGATACTCTTGCCATCATGCTCTAGCACAAAGAGCCGCTGTTTCTGCCGCGCATTCACGGGCCAACAAAACTCCAAGAATTTCGTCAAGACAGGCACGGCGGGCTCATAACGCTGCTCGCCAATCTCGTTGATGGCGAATGCCACGCATTCCGCATTCCCCTGGTTCGGAATATTTTTGCGTAGATAAGAAACTAGTTCACTCGAAGCAGCGTTCTGTAATCCGTTGCACTCTAGGGCTGCGGCGTTGACCGTACTTAGCAGAGACAGGGCAGTCATCCATGTAATGCTTTTAATTTTTGTCATACCTTTCTCCTGCGAATCATAACGCAAGCATGGACGAAGTTCATTCTTGGCAAGCAGATGCGTGCTCGTCCACGACTAGTAATGTCCCAAAGGACGTGCACCACAAATTCAGATTCTTACCAGTTTCTGGTTGGCCTGTTCGCGGGCGCGGCGGAAGGCTTCCGGCAAGGCTTTAAGCAGGTCGGTTGCGACGAGCGAATGCTCACCGACTGTTTCACGAGCCACATCCCCTGCCAGGCCGTGGAGATGCACTGCGGCGAGAACAGCATCCAAAATTCGCTCCGGATTTTGTGCGATAAAACCTGCAATCATCCCCGTGAGAATGTCCCCGGTTCCGCCGGTTGCCATTCCCGGATTGCCTGTCGTATTGACCCAAACCGTGCCATCCGGCTGAGCAATGAGCGTGCGATGGCCTTTGAGGACGAGAATCAGTTGATGCTCCCGCGCGAAGGTGCGAGCGATGTTCAAGCGGTCGTGCTGCACTGCTGTGCTTGTTGAGCCGATCAGGCGCGCCATTTCGCCGGGATGCGGGGTGAGTATCAACGGACGTTCGCTGCCGTTCAGTTCTGTCGCGTGGTTCGCGAAGGCATTGAGGCCATCGGCATCCAGGACGATAGGAGTGTGATGGTTCGTGACTACTTTTCGCACGAATTCTGTCGTGTCCGGATAATGGGAAATCCCGGGACCAACGGCCAGCACTGTTTTGCCTTCGACTAATTTACCCACTCTTTCAAGAGCTCGCGTCGAGATTGTGCCCGCATCGGTTTCCTCGAGCGGCTCCGTCATGACTTCCGGATGAAAGCCAGCGACGGTGGGCAGAACGGATTTTGCTGTTGCGACCGTCGACAATCCTGCGCCAACGCGGAGAGCGGCTATGCCAGCCATTGCGGCGGCTCCGGCTTTCCCCACCGAACCGCCGAGGATCAGCACGTGCCCGAAGCTCCCCTTGTGCGCGTCAGGAGTACGTGGCGCGAAGATGGGAGCAACATCGTGCGCCGTGATTACATTCAGCCCCAGAGAGGAAGAGATCGCCTC
>DAIMDJ010000544.1:0-1825 GCA_036725905.1 Terriglobales bacterium | reverse complement strand
ACCTTCACATGGCAGTGTGAGCTAACATGTGGACGTTGTCATGGGTAACCCTGAGGTCAGAGGTCCGAAGTCGAGAGCCGGTTTGACCTGCGACCAAAGCTGTACCTATAATGTGATCATCCACACCCTGAAAAATGGCAGCCGACGGGGTGGTCGCCACGCCGCCAGGTCCGGCGTGAGGGAGTTGGGACATCCGGCCCGCCTCCACCGATGAGATCGAAAAGTCGGGTTGACCTTGAGGCATGACCAGCATTTGCCTGTAAAAGATCTGAGACATTTTCCCGGAAATTTCCAAGGAGTCCAAAGCAACACATGACAAGCAAGTTCGCGCGAATTGTTATGGCCACAGCGTTTGCCCTTTCGGTGAGCGCGGCGGCCCAAAATGGCGGCACGGCGGCCGCATTACCCGCGGCTCCCAGTGCGGCAGCATCTAATCCGGCGTCAGCCAGTCCTACCGCCCCGGCGGTCACCAACGCAACCGGCACGAAGATTGGGACCATCAACATTGAGCAGGCGATCTTTGCCAGCAATGAAGGCCAGAAAGAGTTCGAGACTCTGAGCAAAAAGCTTGAGCCCAAGCAGACGGAGCTCAAGGCCCAGAATGATGAGCTGGAGAGTTTGAAAAAGCAGCTCAACACCCAGGGTGAAAAGCTCAATGACGAGAGTCGCGGCACGCTGGTAAAGCAGATTGAAAGCAAGCAGAAATCGCTGGATCGGCAGGTTCAGGACGCTCGCGAGGACGCCCAGAATCAACAGAACGAAATTGCGCAGAAAATTCTGCAGAAGATGGCGCCCATCGTGGTGAAGTACGCGAACGACAACGGTTTTGGCGTGATTATCGATACCTCCAATCCCTGGCCGAATGGGCCTGTGCTTTGGGCAGGGCCTTCGGTAGATATCACCAAGCCGATTGTGGACGCCTACAATGCTCAGTCGGGCGTACCTGCGCCGACGAGACCGGCAGCGGGCGCAAGGCCAAATATTCCGGGGCCGAAGCCAACCACTACGACTCCGGCACCCAAGCCTGCAACAACTGCTCCCGCGACTCCGAAACCACAGGGTACGCAGCCGCCGAAGTAATTCGGCGACACCTCAGCAACAGGAAAAGTTCCTTCAGGCCGCGCTTTGTACGCGGCCTTTTTCTTTGTAGTTTTCCGCGCCCAACCGAGCAAAAGCGGTGTCCTTAGAGATAACGAATCACCTGGAGGGCGCCAATGTTTGCCGATTCGCTGCTGGATTCCGCTTTGATCAGCCGCTCTCATCGCGGCTGGACGACTCTGATTTCTTTTTCCGTGCAGGCGCTACTGGTTGCCGCGCTGCTCATGGTTCCACTTCTCTATACAGAAGGTTTGCCGTCACTGCACCTGTTGCGACCGGAGGTGATTGGACCACCACCGTCGCGAGGACCTGCGCCCAAGATTGAACCTTCGCAGGGCAGGAATCCCATGCTAAAGAACGCATCTGGATTAGTGCTGATGATACCGCAGCAGATCCCGAAGGGAGTTGCACCCAGAACGGATGTTCTAGTCGGGCCTCCGCCGGAACTGGCAACTGGAGGCAGCACAAGCGGACCCGGTGGTCCTGGTGTGCCCAACGGAATCCTAAGCTCGACGGGCGATGCAAACGTTATTCTGATACCACCGCGACCGGTGCATCATCCTCCCATCTCGCATTGGATGGAGGGCAACCTCATTCATCGTTTGCAGCCGGCGTATCCGCCATTGGCAGTTCAAACCCGCACGCAAGGTCAAGTCGTGCTGCGCGCAGTCATCAGCCGCGCGGGAGACATTGATGAGCCGGCTGGCATGGGCACATCTCGCGGACG
>DAIMDJ010000543.1:0-1826 GCA_036725905.1 Terriglobales bacterium | reverse complement strand
ATGAAGACGGCAGCTACAGCCAAAGCACACTATTCGAAACCGATACCATTAAACTTGCTCGCGTTCAGCTCGGTCCTGGCGGTTTGCTTCCCGAACACCGCCACGACCGTTGCCATGTCCTGGTCTCTCTCGCCCACACTGCCCTGCTGGACTCTGCCTCTGACGCCCACAGCCGTGAGTTGCACCTTAAGGCGGGCGACGCTGCATGGTACTCCGAGCGCATTGCGCATACCCTGAAGAACCTGAGCACGCAGGATGTGCAGTTCCTGACTGTCGAATTTAAGTAAACCAGTTCCGTCCTAGCTCGCCCGGGGCAGCGGCTTGTCCGTTCGGTGCCAATCCGCGTGCGCTTCTCCTGTGGACGCGGTGTCAACTGCTCCAGTGCGCTCCAGAGTGTCTTTTGCTTTCTTGGTCCATTTGGAATTATCGCAATGTACGCTTAGCAGAATGCCACCTTCTTTGATCCGGCCTTCGTAACGCTTCGCTTCGTATTCAGGAATTCCCATCCCGATCAGCGCTCCAGCAATCCCGCCAATCGCGCCGCCCACGCCCACTCCTGTCAGCGCGGCTACAATCGGCCCCCCCGCAATCAACGGGCCGACACCCGGAATCGCCAGCGTTCCAAGTCCCACAAGCCAGCCCAGCACACCTCCGATAACTCCGCCGGTTGTTGCCCCGGTTGCGGCCCCTTCCGGTGCTTTCGTGTGCTTCTCTGTCGCAAAATCCTTGGTACCTTCATTTTCTGCAAAGAGCACAGAAATGTCTGTGTTCCGGAAGCCCTCGGCGCGCAGCGTGTCCACCGCGAATTCAGCATCTTTTCTCAAATGGTAAATTCCAAATGCCGCTGTATTCTTTCCCGTCATAAACATCCCTCCTGGGTACGTTTTGGATGCGCGCCTTGCGGGCACGATGGCTTGCCAACGCTTGTAATTCAAGCGGAGAGCAGCCGGCTGCGCTGGAGACGGCTGAAAACTGAGATTGGGCAATCGGCAGTGGGCTGTTTTGAAAATCTAGGCGCAATAGAGGCGTTCTAGTTCAACGCGACGGGCTGTGGGATCGAAAACGACCTTGAAGTGCTCGAAGAACCCGAGCATACCCAGCAAGCCCGCAATCGGCAGACTATCCGAAAACCCAGCTTGAGTCGTAATAGGGCCGCCTGGAATATAGATCGCTATCTCATGAACGAAGAGGTTTGCGGGTCCGGCGACACCCATAGTTTGTTTCGGTTCTCCCTTTTCAATTTGCAAACCAATAGCGCGTCCGATGGAGGCGTGAAAAAGGCATCCTGATGCGCCAGAGTCTATAATCGCGTCAAATCGCTTGGAACGAGGGGCATTCTTTGCCGGCAGAGCGATATTTACTGGGATCGAGGCGGCATAGAAGAATCCGCCCGGAGCAGTAGGGGCAGGATACTTCTTGTATGGAATGCTTAGGCTCACACTGAAATTGGAAGCCAAGCCTTAGGTGTTTTTATCAGAACTGGATCTGAGACGCCTGCGTTTTCGCTCTTCGTTACGACTTCGTCGTAGGAACCTCCGACCGCGACAATTTTGGACTCGTCTTCTGACAACGCAATCCAACTGTCCAGCGGGGCTGATTGTAGTGCTTCAAAGCGAGAGTCATTCATAATAGTTAGACGCATCAAGGTATCCCAGAGTTTCATATCCCGTCAATGGAACTTTGGTATCAGGCAGCTAGAGAGCCTGCGCTAATAGCAAGTCTAGGATAGCGGTAGAGAAGAAGGTCGCGGTTCAGCCGAGAAATGAGGGTGGGCAGCGATCCCGCTCCCACCCCATTCCGGAAAAGATTCGATTTTACTGCTGTGG
>DAIMDJ010000542.1:0-1829 GCA_036725905.1 Terriglobales bacterium | reverse complement strand
AATTAAAATTCACTTAGACAAGTTGCGTTTGGGAGGTGTTGCCAGTGGGTACTGGGCGCAGCCTGTCACGCTGCCGAGTGGCTCAGCCAGCCACTGGGGTTCGAGTCCCCCACCTTCCGCACGTCACTCGGCACAACAGATTTGGATCGTCACTGATTTGCTTGACTAAGCTGCGGTTGGATTTAAAATAACTGTTGACAGGCTGCGTCTAGTCGTAACGCATTAAGCCCCGTTGGCTGCGGGGCTTTTCTGTTATCCAGACGCGTTCAACTCTTCTCCAAGTCAATATTCCCATCTCCGGTCCGCAATTCCAGTAGCGCTCCGCCGCCGTTGATCTTTCCCCGCGCAGTTCTCTCTTTGGCCGACCCATTTGTCGTAAGCGGGAAATCAATATTCACTCGGCCATCGCCGGTCTCCGCATCCAAATCGGCGGCAAAATCTGAAGGCAGCCGCAACGCGATGTTGCCATCCCCCGTGTACAGATTCCAACCGGACGTGCTCTTCGATCCAGCTTCCGCTTCGGCGTCAATGTTGCCGTCGCCAGTATGTAGAGTCAACGTGTCAAATCGCCCACTCGTGCGGATGTTTCCATCGCGCGTTTCTGCATTCAGGGTGCCGTCCGCTGAACGTATCTCGAGATTGCCATCTCCGGAATCGACGCGAAAGTCTCCCGAAATATTCACAACGCGGATATCTCCATCGCCAGTGTGAAGATTCAGATCGCCCTGCCGCGGCATGCTGACCTCGACACGCACTGAGTGGCGATGCAGCACTAGACCTAAGAGTCGGGGCGTGTGCACCTCAAGCGTGATCTGATTGCCGCTCTGACTTTCCGTTACGCGCACAGCATCGGGGCCGATCTTGTAACCCTTTGTGATAATGCGTGCCTCGATATCTTTGCGATCCCAATCATTCACGCGGATATCGGCATCGTTCGCATCGACCCGGATCACAGGCTTACCTGACGGGCTGTAATCCTTTTTCCATTCATCAGCGCTGGCAGAGACTGGAACTACGAGCACGGAGAGCAAAAGGAGAGAGAACCATCGGAGCATACCACCCCCCTGCAATGGACGATGATGATACGAAAAGGTGAGGAGAAAAGTTCGGCGGTTGCGCTCCTGGCTACAAGAAAGCGGATGATTTTTACTGCTGCGACCCCGGCTTCCCCTGTTCCGCGCCCGGAGGCGGCGGAATCGTAATATCGACCTTAGTCACCGGTCCGAGCGATGCAAGCGGCTTGTCGAACTCGCTAGTATTGCCAACCACCAAAATCGCAAGCTGTTCTTTGTGCAAATATTTCGGGGGAATGCGCGCGACGTCGGCAATTTGCACCTTTTCTATTCCGGCTCGGTACTTTTCCAGAAAATCGGGAGGATACCCATAAAACTCATACGCCATGCGCTCGCGCAGGACCTTTTCTGGTGTATCGAAATTGAAGACGAAGGAATTCAGGATAGAGTCTTTGGCCTGCTGAATTTCCGCTTGAGTAATAGGCTGCTTCGCCAGGTCATCGATCTGCTGATACATCGCCTGAACGGATTCCACTGTGCTCTGGCTCTTCGTCCCTATTGAGAGGCGCAGAATTCCCGGATGGTCGAAGGCTGTCCCAATTCCGCCTCCAACCGAATAAGCCAGACCCTGCTTCGTACGAATGTTTCGGAAGAGCCGGGAAGAAAAGCTGCCACCGAATGCTTCATTGAACACTTCGATGGCATAGTAATCGGGATTCCGGCGCGTTGTCCCTAGTTCCACCATGCGAATGGAGCTTTGATTCACATCTTCTTTGGGAATCAGATAATAGCCGGGCTTTGCCGGATGGAATTCGA
>DAIMDJ010000541.1:0-1836 GCA_036725905.1 Terriglobales bacterium | reverse complement strand
TGATGCGCAACTCATGGCGCAGGGCGTTCATGCGGTTGATAAGATCATTGATCCGACCGGCTGCACTCCCGATTCCACGGAATGCGTCCTCCCGGAAGGCGGGATTGTTGAAGTGTGTCGGCAAATTCTCCAACATGAGGCCAAGGGTTGAGGCCGCATTCTTTAGGTCATGAATCAAGAATGCGGACATCGTCTGGAACGCCTCCAGCTCTTTTCTTTCCATGATCTCTTCTGTGAGGCGCAATTTCAGCAGGCTCGCCGCTACTTGCTCGCCAATGCATTTTAACAAGTCCATCTCTTCTGCTGAATAGCCCAGGCCTCTAACGCGGTCTGCGAGGACAATCGCTCCGAGGCAGTGCTCTCCCCCAACCAGCGGGAGACAAATGGGGCTCCCTCCAGTACGGAATTGGCCAATGCTTCTTTCCATGAGGTCTCGTGCCCACTTTTCTTTTGCTCTACCGAGATCAAAGGGTCGTGACAGCTTGATTAACTCGGCTGCATTGAGCTCCCTTCCCGCAATCGAGGTGGTCGAGTCGTCGCTCGGTGCCTGCTCCGCATCGGAGGTTGAGCCCACTCGGATCAGGCGCTCTCCATGTTCATCGAAAAGCCAGGTCGAGACGGACAAGGCACCAAACGTCTCTGAAATCAGCCGCGCGGCGATTGTACCGAGCGCGGCCTCATCCAGGGCAAGCGAGAGACTTCGAGTGAATCGCGCCCAAATCTGCCGAAAATCATGCTGTGGCCTTTGAAAGTGGCGGCTGATAAAGATCTGCAGACTTTGCCGAGCTCGATCAGAAAGAAGCAACACGGCCAGGATAGCTATACCAAGGAGGACGAGAAAGGCAGCGATCGGGAAACTGGCCGCGCCCCCAAAGCGGACAACGATTTGAGCCAATACGCCAACAACAAAAAGATATGCCCCCGTCAGTAACACCGTGACCGAGCTCTGTAATACGGCACGCGACGGATAGACATCGATTTCGCTGAATCCAGTCCGGAAATAAGCTACGGCGATCAGCGCGCAACCGACAAGAAGCGCAGTCGCTTCGACGGTGAGCCGACCCGGGCTGTAGTCTGAGAAAAGAAGCGCCTGGCTTCCTGTATAGATGCGGGCACCAAAGATTACCCCCAGCCCCAGAACCAGGAACTTGATCCGCCAGCGCATCGTTCCCACGGCGGCTCGGAACGTCCGCTCGATATTCATAAGAATTAACACCGTTGAGAAGAGAACCAGAACGTTTAGAATTTTTGCCGGGTCATCAAGCATGAGTCCCCATCCGTCAACTGGTGGCTTGTAAGCGACAATGTAGAAAAAAGGTTTGTAAATAGCCGCTAGCGATAACAGCGGAACCAAAAAAGCTCCCACAAGAAGCCAGCGCGATCGAAGGAGAAAATCCCGGTAATTTGCCCTGGAATACGTCAGGCTAAAAGTTAACCAAACGCCAGGCAGAAATGATTTTGCCACCAAGGAAAGCGTTCCCCAAAAGACCACTCTCTCGGGTGGAAGCGCATCGTTCGCTATTGCGCCAAGCAGACTTTCCAAGGCGAAAATCAGCATTCCAGCTGAGAAACACCAGGTCGCAAGCGAACGCTGCTTTCGACAGGCCGCAGCAGCCACCAAAGCGGCGCTGAACATCCCGGCGGCCAAAGCTAAGACGGTGTTCGGACTCACAATTGGCTCCGAGCTGACATGATGAATCGCATTGCAGTTTAAGCTATGGCACGAGTTTCCGGCCGGTCACCAAATCGAAGTCTCATTCGTTCAGCGAAACGCTCTCTGGGCGCGAGCCGTAGCGTCGGGTCTCTGAAGCGTTCTCCGGAAACCGGAGGACAAAG
>DAIMDJ010000540.1:0-1838 GCA_036725905.1 Terriglobales bacterium | reverse complement strand
CGACGTTGCCCCCTGCAGATTGTCTGAATGGTCGCAGATTCGGTCAGCGGGGTTCCGTCTTCCAGAACTACCTTGCCGGAGAGAAAAAACCGACCCAGATTAGGTGTGTTTAGTTGTGGCTGCGACGTTGAAGGCATGCTCCTGACGGTTGGAGCTGGCGTTTTTCCGCTTCCCGATCCAGGACGGCCTTGGGCGAAACTGGATATCGTGAGGGTGAGAGCGAGAAACAAGAGAACAACATGCGGGGATTTCATGGCAGGCCCCCAGTGTGGGCACAATTATATGCCTCGCGGCGAACGACTGATATAAAGTGTTTCGGGTATTCGGGCGCAGTATCTTCCCGCAGTGGGCTTTCGGCGTTCTACCGCCCGCATCGTTCGTTATGCTGAGTCGCCGCTTGGCCGCTATCCCACGCAGATCGATTATGAGAATTATCGTGATGTTGATGGCGTGAAGACTCCGTTCCAGTGGACGATTGCGCGTCCGGGCGGGCGATTCACGATCCGCATCGAACAGGCGCAGCAGAATGTTCCAATTAACGAGAACAAGTTCGCCAGACCCGCGACTGCAACCCTAGAACAAAAGCCGCCGTCTCAATGAGCAGCTTCGGTTCAGTTGCTGGGCGTGCGAGGACGCCCGCCCGACAGCCGGCGGGACGCCGGCGCTACATTCCGCGATCAATTTCGAGCGAGGAGAAAACTATGGGTCTCCGTAACCTTGCGGTTTCGCTCACGCTGCTCGTTACAGCTACACTGCTGGCCTCGATTGGCGCGCTAAAAGTATCCATCAAGGAATACGATGTTCCAACTCCCAAAGCGCGCCCGCATGACCCGGCAGTCAGTCCGGATGGCGCGCTCTGGGTTACCGAGCAGATGGCCAATAAACTTGGGCGGCTGGACCCAAACACCGGACAATTCCGCGAGTACCCGCTCAAGACGTCCGATTCCGGTCCGCATGGCCTGGTCGCTGACAAACAGGGAAATATCTGGTTCGCGGCCATCTTTAAGGGCTACATCGGTAAGCTCGATCCGAAATCCGGTGAGATTACCGAATACCGCATGCCTGATCCACACGCGAAAGATCCGCATACACCCGTTTTCGATCAGAAGGGAATCCTGTGGTTCACGCTCCAGGAATCGAGCATGGTCGGCCGGCTGGATCCGAGCACGGGTGATGTCAAAGTGAAGCCGACGCCCACGCAGCATGCTGTGCCCTACGGAATTGTCGTGACGCAGGATGGAGTTCCGTTCTTCTGCGAATTTGGCACGAACAGACTGGCCAGCATCGATCCGCAATCCATGACCATTCGCGAATACCCATTGCCAGAAGGCGCACGCCCACGGCGGCTGGCGTTAGCTTCAGACGGAACCATCTACTACACCGATTATGAACGTGGCTATCTCGGGCACTTCGATACGAAATCGCAAAAACAAGAAGAGTGGCCGTCGCCGGGAGGATCAGGTTCTGAGCCTTATGGCATCACCACAACGCCGGATGGCATGATTTGGTATAGCGAATCCGGCGTGAACCCGAATACTCTGGTGCGCTTCGATCCGAAGACGAAGGGCTTCGCGAAAACCGCTATTCCTTCCGGTGGCGGTGTCGTACGGAATATGGCCGCGACCAAAGATGGGAAGATTTATCTCGCTTGCAGTGGAGTGAACAAAGTTGCCGTAGTCACGCCATGATCGCAGCCCGCGGGCCGTAGCGCCGGCGAGCCTGCCCTGAGCGGAGTCGAAGGGCCGGCTGTCGGGCGGGCGTCCTGGCCCGCACCACTTTGTCTAACCGAATCCCTCCCCTTACAATATGCGAACTTTAAGTGAACGGGGGACGTTTGC
>DAIMDJ010000539.1:0-1840 GCA_036725905.1 Terriglobales bacterium | reverse complement strand
GGGCTTCTTGTAGAGCTTGTCCCACTTGTTTTGAATGTCAGGGTTGTGCACCTTCACTGCCCAGTCCTGAGATTTGACCTCTTCCATCGCTGCCGACACCGATTCTTCTCCGTAATGCAGTATGTCCATCACGTTCTTTGTGATTGCTTCGGCGAGACAGTTCTTCTGCTGTTTGGATTTCCCTGGCCATAACTTCACGATCACATGAGGCATGGTTCTCTCCTTATGTTCATTCTTTGAAATCCTCGCCGCAGCGTTCGCGGTTAGTGTGCGGTGTAGCCACCATCTACAGCGAGTGCGTGACCGATGACGAAGCTTGCGCCTGAACTGCAAAGCCAAAGAACTGCCGCAGCAATCTCCTCGGGCTCACCAAGTCGCCCAATGGGCTGATCTCTCATGATCTCTTTCATGGCGTCGGGTTCCTTTGCGAGCATCTCCGCAACCATGGGCGTATTGATGGTCCCAGGGCATACCGCGTTAATGCGGATGCCCCTGGAGGCGTATTCGAGTGCAGCGCTTTTGGTCAGCCCGAGCACGCCGTGCTTGGATGCGTGATAGATTGCCCTGCCGGGTAGGCCGACGAGTCCGCCCAGCGATGAGTTGTTGACGATGGCGCCACTTCTTTGCTTCCGCATCTGGCGCAGTTCGTACTTCATGCAACTCCAGACCCCACGGAGATTGATCGCATCGACCCTATCAAATTCTTCGCCAGTGCTATCCGCGGTTTCTACCGCAGGAGACTGCACCCCTGCATTGTTGAATGCCGCATCCAGCTGTCCGAACTGGGAGACGGTCTGCTCAACCATCGCTGCCACCTGACGCTCGTCGGCTACATCGCACCGGACGGCAAGCACCTTGTGGCCTGCGGCAACTAGATCCTCGGCTGCGGCACGCACCGATTCCTCGTGATAGTCCGCCAGCACGACCGAAGCGCCAGCTTCGGCGAAGGCTTTCGCTGTCACCAAGCCGATGCCAGAGCCGGCGCCAGTAACCAGCGCGACCTTGTTCTCAAAAGACAAGTTCATGATCGGAGTCCTTCATCGTGTCCATTCTCAAAGGAAATGCGAGCGCTCAGCGGCCCACTAATTTCTGCAGTTCTTCCGGATACCGCGCTCCTTGCACCGTGATCTTTGAGGCAGCGCTGTCGATCTCACGCAGATCGTGGGACGTAAGTTCAACGCGAACGGCTCCGACGTTCTCCTCCAACCGCTCCAGCTTGGTCGTTCCTGGGATGGGAACGATCCACGGCTTCTGCGCCAGCAGCCAAGCAAGAGCGATTTGTGCAGGCGTCGCCTTCTTGCGTTCCGCGAGCTGGCGAACTAGATCCACCACAGCCTGATTCGCCTTTCGGTTCTCCGGCGTAAAGCGCGGAACGATGTTGCGGAAATCTGTCTTATCGAATTTCGTATCCTCGTTGATCTTCCCCGTAAGGAAGCCTTTTCCAAGAGGGCTAAATGGAACGAACCCTATTCCCAGTTCCTCTAGGGTCGGCATCACTTCTTTCTCAGGCTCTCTGAACCACAGCGAATATTCGCTCTGAAGCGCCGCCACGGGCTGAACCTTGTGCGCGCGACGAATTGTCTGCACCCCAGCTTCGGACAGCCCGAAGTGCCTCACCTTGCCCTGCTGAATCAGCTCTTTCACCGCTCCCGCAACGTCTTCGATCGGCACGTTCGGGTCAACCCGATGCTGATAGAACAGATCGATGACATCGGTCTTCAGGCGCTTGAGCGAGGCCTCGGCGACCTCCTTGATATGTTCTGGCCGGCTATCCAGCCCGACCTGTTTCCCGCTAGTAGGATCAATCTTGAATCCGAACTTCGTGGCGATCACCACCTGC
>DAIMDJ010000538.1:0-1843 GCA_036725905.1 Terriglobales bacterium | reverse complement strand
GGCGACCAACCTGCAGCCATCGCGTGCCATGCCGAACTGCCATGCACCGGGCCAAAGCCCACCAGCACGATCTTTCCAAGCACGACGAAAGAAGCAACTTTTGATCCCGAGGCAATAAACGCTGCACTCGGAATGGGTGCTCCTTGATACGCATCAGGCGCCCACAAGTGAAACGGTGCAGCAGCGATTTTGAACGCGAAGCCGATGAGCGTCATGATGATGCCCGTCGCAAGCAAAGGTTGCGCCGGCGCCGCCACTAATTTCTCAGAGATCGCGGCGAGACCGGTGCTCCCCGACATGCCGTAGATCAAGCTGATTCCGAAAAGCGTAAACGCGCTGGAGGTGCTGCCGAAGAGAAAGTATTTCAGACCTGCTTCCGCAGATCGCACATCGGTCTTGTCGAACGCAGCCATCACGTAAAGGGAAAGGCCCAGCAGTTCGAGCCCAATGAAAATCATGAGCAACTCTTCGCTGCCAACGAGCAGCATGAGACCGACCGTCGCCAAAAGAATAATTGTCAGGTATTCGCCCGGATGACGCAGAGATTTTTCAGATCGCGCCAGACACACCGTGAAAAAAGCGAGCACGAGGCAAATGATTTTGAAAAGGGACGTGAGGGGTGTGATCACAAGCATCCCGCTGAAAAGGCTCGCATTGCGCGGTAACATGAGCACTGCGGCAATTGCGATGCCAACCCCGAGAGCGGCAGCCAACGAGCACCAGTCGGTAGCGGCGGCGGCCGTGCCAGCCGCCTTGGTTGGCGGTTTTGCAGACGACACGCCTGCCACGGCAGTGCGTTGCCTGCCTGTAAGCCCAATCGCGAGCACGACGAGGGCACTAATCACGACAATGACTTCAGGCAACGCAAGCTTGAGCAGTTCCAGATACGACATCGTTGAAGCCGGGGATCTCATTTTAAGAATCTCATCGCTTCCACTGCGGGCATGATACGATCGAGTAGGAGTTTGGGATAAAGTCCGACCGCAAGTGTGGCGAACATGAGCAAACAAGCGCCGCACTTTTCGGCAAGCGTGATCGATTGTTCGTTCCAGTCGGTGTCTGTACGAACACGGCCGGCCTGGACGCGCACCTCACTGAAAAATGATTTCACGAGCGCGCGCAGCGTGAAAGCCGCTGTCAGAACCATGCCGACGCCGATAATCCAAACCGCGATTGGGTAGGTTTTCCATGCGCCAATCAGAATCGTAATTTCCGCTGCGAATCCGCTGAAACCTGGGATTCCCATCGACGCGGCAGAAGCGATTACGAACGTGAACGCAGCGAACGGCAAAGCGCCGCTGAGATTCATTCCAGCTAACGCATCCAGCTCGCGGGTATGAGTGCGTCGATAGAGCATTCGCCCCGCAACGGCGAAGAGCAGTGCGGCGATCACTCCGTGGGAAAACATTTGCAGCACTGCTCCAGAGACACCGAGCGCGTTTGCCGTAGCCAGACCAACCAACACGAAACCCATATGGCTCACGCTCGAATAACCAATAACGAATTTCAGATCACGTTGGCGCAAAGCCACCGCCGCCGCGTAAACAATTCCGATCACGGCCAGGGCAGCGATCCATTTGCTCCATATCTGGAATCCTTCTGGAAAGACGTTCATCGCGACGCGCAGTCCCGCATAGGAGCCCAGTTTCATCACGATGCCGGCAAGCAACATCGACCCTGCGGTGGGCGCCGCGACGTGGCCTGTCGGAGCCCAGGTATGCAATGGCCAGATGCCGGCAAGCACAGCGAAGCCGAGGAACAGCACAGGAAAGGCCCATGATTGCAACTGAGGATTGAAGTGGAATTGCGCCAGTTGATTCAGATCCAGGGAGCCGGCTGTCAC
>DAIMDJ010000537.1:0-1847 GCA_036725905.1 Terriglobales bacterium | reverse complement strand
TTACCTGCGGAACAAATATGGACTGACGGCTGAGAACGCCGTGGCGCAGGTGAAAGCTGTGTTTGCGAACGGTTCTGCAGCGAGGTTGACAGCGGTGGCGTGATTCAAAGCTTACCGAAGCAGTTTGCTGATGACTTCGGGGACCTGCAGGAAGCTGTC
Source organism: Terriglobales bacterium (assembly GCA_036725905.1). GTDB lineage: Bacteria > Acidobacteriota > Terriglobia > Terriglobales > Acidobacteriaceae > QIAB01. The sequence goes on along the minus strand of DAIMDJ010000537.1, from coordinate 1,688 downwards.
GGCCGCATCGATTCGGTGCGAAACATCGAATTGCAACCGTATGCTGCCGAAGCACGCCACTCCACAGAGCAGCCGCCAAACTGGCAATAAATAAGCGAATCGCTCGGCGTCAATTTCAATAGCTCGGAGATCAGTTGTTACGCTCGCCCTCACCCCGGCCCCACTGCCATTGAATTAGGCGCATGTTGTTCAAAACACGATTTTTTTGACCCGCCTCTGAAAATGATACGAACGATACAGCGACAACTTAGGCCTGGGCGGTTTGCGCTCGGGCCGCACGGCGACAGCAGCGCCCAGGAACATACGCTGGAGCTTTTCAACTACCTGCTCGACCGGAAGCTCGCTGTAAAGCAGATCCAGCAACTGGTCTTTCAAGGCGTGATAAGCTACCGCGCGGTTCACCTGCTTGGGATGTTTGTCCCCAGCGCTCTGCTCCCTCAGAACTTGCCCCGCCGACTGCGTCAGCACGCTCTCCACATTGCACAAGAACAGCGTCGCAAAAAAATCCTGACGCACCGCTTCGGTTGTCTGTCCGCTAAAATTCTCCAAATCCAACCGACCCTTCATCATTGCGTAAAAGGTTTCGTGATTCCATCGGTAGTGATAGACGATCAGAAACTCCTCGCTCGGATACCGCTGCTCATCCAGCAGCGAGGTGGCCAAGACCTCCAGTTCGCCGCTGGGCAGCCGTACACTGACAAAACGCACCGTCAATTCCAACGGCAAGCCCAGTCCTCTCAACTGCGCTCTCTGATCGGCCGGCCCCAGCAACCTCACCGTCTTGCTGCGACCGGCTCGATTCATGCGAAACAGTTCCTGCGCCGCAGCAAACGAACCGCTCGAACAACGCGAAATGTAGTCCAAAGCCAGATGATGATGCCAAGCCAAATAGGCATAGCCCGTGAAGCCTCGATCATTCACCAGCACATCTCCCGGCTGGCCCAGGGGCAATTGCTTAATGGCCAACTCGACCTCGCCCAGCCGACTGGATTCCAAGCGCCCATCCAGTCCGATCCGGTTCAGTAAATCATAGAGCACCGACATCCGAGCTTGGGGGTACGTCGTCCCCGTGTGCCCCAGCTGATTACTGACTTCTACCGCACCAAACTCTTCCAACAATTCCCGACTCTGAGGCAAGCGCAGCAACGAACTGTCTACGCCCAGCAACCGGTGACCCCGCCAGCGGCGCGACTTGGGCTCCTGCTCCGGTCCATAGACCGCGGGCAACACCGTCGATTGGTTCAGTTCAATAAAAGCCGTGTGTTTGAGCTTGGCGCGTGCGTGGGTAAAGGCTCCAGCCGTCACCGGCTCAAACAGCTGGCCGCCCGTCAACTCGTTCAAAAACTCATGCAGATGGCGTTGGATCGATTTGACGGTCTTTTGCAAGACAAACAGCATGACGATGGGAAAGGTCAGTTGCCGTTGTCGTGTGAAGTCTTCGGGGCGCACGCGATGGCGCGCGCTGAACTGCACATCGCAAAGTTGCTGCCGCAGTTTCTCGATAAAACCAATGACATGAGCGGGAATGCTTTCAATAATTGTGCGCATCCCCATTCTAAATAGCCAATGTATTTACTTTGTACATTCAAAAATGATTCGAAATGCACATCGACTCCTTAATTCAATGGCAGTGGGGCAAGGGAGAGGGGATTCCAATTAGCCGCGCCAATTCGATGGAAGGTACCCCT
>DAIMDJ010000536.1:0-1872 GCA_036725905.1 Terriglobales bacterium | reverse complement strand
AAAGCGCGTGAGTTATGCCGAGCCACCGCATTTGTTTCGCAATCTGGGAGGCGGGAGGTTTCTAGAAGTGACGCAGTCAGTGGGTCCGGCTTTCGGTTCTCCGAAAGTGGCTCGCGGCGCGGCCTATGCGGACATTGACAACGATGGAGCGCTCGATGTGCTCATGACCACCAATGGAGGCCGCGCCTATCTGTTTCACAACGAGGGTGGGGCGAATCATAGCCTGCGCATAAAGCTGGTGGGGACGAAATCCAATCGCGATGGCATCGGCGCCATCGTGCGAGTCAGCTCAGGAAAAGACCAGCAATGGCAGATGCTGCGCAGCGGATCGAGTTATCTGTCACAGAGCGAACTGGTGCTGACGTTCGGCTTGGGCGCGCAAACGAAAGCTGACTCGGTTGAAGTACAGTGGACCAGCGGACAGGTGGACAAGCTGACCACCATCAGCGCCGGGCGGACGGTCGCGATTGAGGAAACCAAGGGCGTGATAGCATCGAAACCCTACGGCAAGCCCTAAGTGCCCATCATTGGCAGAACACGTAGGCCCGGACGCCCTCGTCCGGGCAGGCGAGCACAGCTTGCCGAGCATCTGCCGAGCTTCGCTCGGCTGGGCGGGTGAGGGCACCCGCCCCTACGCATTCGTCTTTGTCGCATGATGCGAAGACTCTTCCTCACCTTTGGTGGTGTCATTCTGGTTGGACTTGCCCTCATGGCGACCGCTCCACGACAGGGTGCCTCACCTGATAAATCTACTGAGGCCGCACGCCTGAACAATCTCGGCGCGGCGTACATGAATCAGCAGCTCTTTGAGAAAGGCCTAAAAGCCTTTCAGGACGCAGCCGCACTCGATCCCAAGCTCGAAATTGCGAAGCTGAATCAGGGAATTGCGCTGCTGAATCTCACGCGCATTGAACCGGCGAAGCAGTTGCTGGAAGAGGCGGTCAAACGCGATCCCAACGATCCGCATGCGTGGTTCAACCTTGGGTTGCTGTACAAGAATTCCGACAATCCCCAGGGAGCGATCGATGCGTTTCGTCACGTCACGGAAATAGATCCAAATGACGCCGACAGTTGGTATTTTCTCGGCGCGGCGTATGCGCAAGTGAAGCAATATCCGCAGGCCATCGATGCCTTTCAGCACGCACTGAAGGTCAATCCGCTGCACGCGTCGGCTGAGTTCGGGCTGGCCCGCGCATATCAGCAATCCGGTGAGGCCGCTAAGGCGCGTGAGAATCTCCAGAAATTTCAGCACATCACTCAGGCGAAACTAGGATCGCCGATTGGCCTCGCTTACGGAGATCAGGGTAAATATTCGCTGGTGGAAGAGTCACCCGCGGTCACGCAAAGGGTGCTGCCGCAGATACCGGTGAAGTTTGTGGATGTGACCTTGAAGGCAGGGTTGGGGACGAAAGTTGCCCCTCCCATCAGGAATGATGCCGCTTCCTCGCTTGGACCTGGTGCTTGCTTTCTTGATTATGACAATGACGGCAAGATTGACGTCTTCTTACCAGACAGTGGCACGCAAGGCGGAATGTCGCTCTATCACAATGTCGGCAACGGCAGATTCGAGGATGTTACAAAGCAGGCTGGGCTTGATCCCGTGGCGCATGCGATCGCGTGCACGGTCGGAGACTACGACAACGATGGATTCGCAGACCTCGCAGTGAGCAGTAGCGGTCGCGTCGGTCTATTGCACAACGAAAGGAACGGAACGTTTAAGGACGTCACGGAAGCGACCGGGATCAAGAGCGGTCACTCAAACCTAGGGTTGACCTTTGTTGATTACGATCACGACGGGGACTTGGACCTGTATCTCACAAACGTGCTGCATGATGAGGATTCGAGGATGATCGAGGGGGATGAAATGCAATC
>DAIMDJ010000535.1:0-1872 GCA_036725905.1 Terriglobales bacterium | reverse complement strand
AAGCGGGCACGCTCGATGCCGGTAAACACCATCAGCTTTTGATCACGATCCTCCACTTCAGTCAGTAACAGTGCGCCACCGGCTTGTGCGATGGCTTCAACGATCAGCACCCCGGGCATGATTGGCAGATTGGGGAAGTGTCCGGCAAAAAAAGGTTCGTTGATAGTAACGTTTTTAATTGCCACAATGCGCTCTTTGCGCTTCAGATCGATGACTCGATCAATCAACAGAAATGGAAATCGATGCGGTAGGATGCGGCAAATGTCGTTGATGTCCAGCGTGGTTTTCACCAACTCTGGAGCCTCGACTTCAGGGTGAGCAGTATCGGTCATACTGGGTTTATCAGGTGCAACGATTATACTGTACCGCTTCGCACAGGCATTCTTCGCCGCGATTCAGAAAGGTCTCATGAGTAAGAAGTCGCAAGTTGAAAAAGCACGTGCTACGGCTGATTCGGAAAGCGAGATGGCGAACCGCTTGCGATATTTCGCCGAGCGGCAAAATGAAGTTACCGAGACTATCCGCCAGTTGGTGGAGATCGAATCCCCCAGCGACAACAAACAGGCCGTGGACCGTCTCAGTTCTATGCTCGCTGGAAGGTATGAGAGTCTGGGAGGGCACGCAAAATTCCATCGCGCGCAGGATTTCGGAGATCACTTGCAGGTGGATTTCAGGGGGCAGCGCGGCGGAAAGCCGGTGCTGCTGCTGGGGCATACAGATACGGTTTATTCGCTCGGTACGTTGGCACACATGCCATGCCGCATCGCGGATGGACGATTATGGGGACCGGGTGTGCTCGACATGAAGTCGGGAATCGCTTTGATGCTGCATGCCATTGCTGCGCTCCGGGCTTGGCATAACGACACGCTGCCGCGCCCGGTGACCGTGCTTCTGGTTTCGGATGAGGAGGTTGGGAGCAGCTCGTCACGCAGGATCACAGAGAATGTGGCGAGGAAGTCCGCAGCAGTCTTGGTGTTGGAACCTTCGTATGGGTTACAGGGAGCAGTAAAGACAGCGCGAAAGGGAGTGGGGGAATACACGCTGAAGATCACGGGCAAGGCCGCGCATTCGGGGCTAGACTTCGAAAAAGGCCAGAGTGCCGTCATTGAGCTGGCGAAGCAGATTGTTGAGATTTCCAAGCTGGTGGATTTTAAACGCGGAATGACACTGAACGTCGGAGTTGTCCAGGGCGGTACGCGCACAAATGTCATCCCGGCGGAAGCGAAAGCTTTAGTGGACGTGCGAGTGACGCGCATGAAAGATGCTGCCGTCATCGATCGCAAGCTGCGATTTCTGAAACCATTTAACCGTGAATGCAAGCTGGAGTTCGCAGGCGGCGTGAACCGTCCACCTATGGAGCGGACTCAAGCAGTAGCGGCTCTGTATAAAAAAGCATTTGACATCGCCAAACAGCTTGGCTGGAAACTGGAAGAAGCCGCGGTTGGTGGCGGCTCGGATGGCAATTTTACGGCAGCTCTGGGCATTCCGACGCTGGACGGGCTAGGAGGAGTAGGCGAGGGTGCGCACGCGACGCATGAATCGATTGTGCTGTCTGAACTCCCCAAACGCGCGGCGCTGTTGGCGGGCCTGATCGAAACGGCCTAGGTTGGGACAGCAACTTCCAGGATCGGTACCGATTGGGATAGAAGTCAAGCACCGGGGCTTGATCGTCACCGATGGCTGTCCACGGTCTGGTGGCCGCCACTCAACTGCTGACCCGCGATCCCGGTTGCACGTGCCATACCGTTATGATAACTTTGAGGCTTGTCCCGGACATCAGGAAGGGATCAGAGGGCGTAGCATGCTCGATAAGGGCAGCTATGTCAAACTGCTGGCGTAGCTCAGTTGGTAGAGCATCTGATTTGTAATCAG
>DAIMDJ010000534.1:0-1892 GCA_036725905.1 Terriglobales bacterium | reverse complement strand
CCGGCAGGGCGCTCACCGGGACCAACAAGCCCTTGCCCTGGACTCCACGAGGCCCCTCGCGCCTAACAAAAAGACGTGCTCTCCAAGTTCTTCAGCAAGCGCAACCTCTCCGATGCTCCTATCTCTCGCCGCTTGTGTTCTCCGCTGCTGAGATTCGGTCGACCCCTCAAATTTGAGTTGCGACAGCCGCAGGGAGTAGCTCTGCTGCGTCGCCTACGTTTGGCCGGAAAGTTTCAATTCCAATGTGGAGGGAATTTCATGCAGGTCTCACAAGTCAACAATCAATCCGTGTGGAAGCAGGTTTACCAAGATGCGTTGTTTGAGATCGATCAGACACGTCTTAGACCCAAACTGGAAGCAGCATTGAAGGCGGTGCAGGATCGGATGTTTGAGGTACGCTCTGATCCTACTGACCGCCGCGAGCTGATGGAACTCGAAGACGCGAAACGCACGATCGTGTTTCTCCGGAAACACGAGCTGCAAACCTGAGAAAAGTCAGGATAACGCTGGAGGCGTTGGCCGGGGTATCAAACATCGCTCCCGGCCAACGCTTACATGTAGCCGCAGTTTGTTGAGCAAGATGATTCTTTGTTTTGAAAGGAATTCCCATGACTGACCTCGCCCCCAAATTCTGGACAGACGATACAGGCCAGGATATTGCGGAATACGCCGTGATGCTGGCTGTGATCTTGGTATTAGTGGTTGGCACTATTCGTCTGGTTGGCGCGAACGCGAACAACGCGTTTTCCACGGTTGCCAGCACGATTCAGTAGGCGATCTCCCGTGGAGCATTTCCGAGAGACCGAAGCGGCGAAGAGGCAATATGAGCGAGATGAGAGTTGAACTTTCCTGCAAGATCTGTGGCAGCGTCTTTTCGATATTCGTCAGGGAAGCTGCCGAACAGAACGGAAAGATTACGTGTCCAGCCTGCGGCCAAATGCACGAATACCGCTTAGCGGACATTCGTAAGCTTGCTGCCTAGTTCGAGCATGCTAAGTTGCGAACAGAGGATATTCGTCGATGGTGGGAAGGGAGGAAGTATTCGAATCCGCAGCGCAATTCCCACTCTTCCGCTACTCGATCCCGATGCTGCCAGAAGCCGCGCAGTTCGGCGGAACGCCAGCATGCCAATGGTTCTCAGGTCTGGAGTTATTTTTACCCCGGATTCGCCGGGCGGAGCTAGGGCGGTTGTCCCCGAGCAGGTTGCGGAAAAATGCCATGCAGCTGCCCCAGCGGCTAAAGCCGTCATGAAAACAAGCTGCTTAACGCAGCGCTAAAGCACTGCGCCACCCAAAATCAGAGTTTTTCCGCAACCTGCTAGGCTTTGCTCATGTGCTTCTCAGCCGGACTTATCTCGCTAACCGCGATTGCGAGGCCGCCACTTACGGCCAGCATGGCTCCAGCTATTACTAAGCCTCCCCTGAAGTCTCCAGTCGCATTGCGGACTACGCCAATCACATAAGGTCCAAAGAATCCTCCGAGATTGCCAAAGGAATTAATCAATGCAATCCCGGCTGCAGCCGCTGTCCCGCTCAAAAGCGAAGTCGATGTAGCCCAAAACGGTCCCATCATGGAAAACGCCGACAGCAGCGCCAGGCTGAGGAACACGATCTGAGGCAAGGTTGACGTTGCGAATGCTGCGCACCACAAACCGATCGCCCCTCCAAACGCAGACAAGGCCAAATGCCAGCGGCGTTCTCCGGTGCGATCCGAATGCACTCCCACCAGAACCATGGCCACTGCGGTCGCTATGTATGGAATGGTCGAGAGCAGGCCAATACCGAAATTACCTGCTTTAGAAACATTGTGGATCAAATTCGGCAGCCACAAACTCAAGCCATAGGCGCAAGTAGTCGCGCCGAAATAAACAATAATGAGAAGCCATATTTTCC
>DAIMDJ010000533.1:0-1922 GCA_036725905.1 Terriglobales bacterium | reverse complement strand
GCGCTGGCGCCCTCATGAAGTGTTCGCCTGAGCGAATCCGCGCTGCCGTGCGCAACTTCAAATCGGTAGAGCACCGGCTGGAATACGTCGCCACAATTCGCGGCGTGGAATACTACAACGATTCGAAAGCTACAAACGTAGACGCGACGATCAAGGCTCTGGAATCATTTCCCGCGAACATCCATCTTATTCTGGGAGGAAAAGACAAAGGCAGCGACTACACCGTCCTCAACGATCTTCTGCGCCAACGAGTAAAGCGCGTCTATACCATCGGCGCAGCAGCAGACAAGATTGAATCGCAGGTCAGGGAAGCGGCCGAGATTGTTCATGCGGAATCTCTGGACAGTGCCGTTCAGCGGGCAAGCGCAAGTGCCCAGCCGGGAGATATCGTGTTGCTCGCGCCCGCCTGCGCCAGCTTCGACCAATTTCGAAATTACGAGCACCGGGGCAAAGTCTTCAAAGAACTGGTGCAGCGGCTGTCCGGGAAGGAAACTGTCTGATCCCGCTCGAAACCTGCACTTACTGCGAAATTTTCCAGTGACGGTCTCGAGCTCTGTCGTGGTTCGTCATTCGCCAGGTGCCATCTATGCACTGCACTTTCGGCATGACATCGGTCGCTGTGCCACCTCCCAAGCGTAATCGTTGGACACGTGCCACAGCCCGGTCCACGACGCGAGCCAGTTCGGCTCCGTAATCAGGAGAGCGTTCTTCGCGTAAACGACGCTTTGCCTTCTCCGCAGAAAACCAGGTGCGATTTCGATTGAACTCCTGCGGCGGGCCTAGCCGCAAGACTTCGCAAAGATGGGCACTGACGCCAACCTCAATTGCAGAAGAGCTGCCGCTGCCCTTCCTGCGAACGTAGCGGGTAAATGAGACCTCCTCCATCCGACCATGGACTCCAGCCTCCTCATAAGCTTCGAGGGCAGCCGCCTGAGCGTGCGTCAGCCCCGGTTCGACGCCGCCCTTAGGAAAGGTCCAGCGTCCGCCGCGGGTCTGAACCAGCAAGAACTCAATGCCACTGCCGCGAATCCGATAGCACACTGCGGCGACCTGTTGACATTTCCGAAGCCTGCGAACCTGCGATACTCGAAAGACCCTAGTGGGCGCCTGAGCAGTCGCTGTCTGTGATGGGCTGATGATTAGTCGCGAATCTCCAACGCTCATCGCCACAGAGTGCGTGATGCGGCCCTCTTCTGACTAGAGCACAGTCTGGTTCCGGCGGGAGATTGTCGCGTCTCAATTCAGTCCGAGCTCTTGAGTTAATTTGGGGCTTCCTACACGGCGTTCGAGAAGCCAATCCATCCACAACGGGAATCTTTCTACCTACTTGCACCAGGGGCGTGGAGACAATATTTTTTCTTGGCGGGAGCTCGCTGCGAGGAACAGACCTTTGGAAACCTGCATTGTCTGCGCTGTAATCGGGAGCTCGAAGCGGGACACAAATCGGTTGCCGTGTATATGTTCGCGCAGACCGTAGGGGTAAGACCGCGGCAAAAATCGGCGGCACAGCGAATTTGTTTCTGCCCACAGTGCTCAGTCTCTTTGGCAATGGGACCTCCACCGGAAGGCGCCCTCAACATCGTCGCCTGGCAGATGATCCGCGATCTGGTCAGCTCGGATCCGGCACTGAACCAAGCAGCATGGGAAACTTTGCGAGGAGTTGTAGGCTTACTGTCGGCTACGGGCACCGATGATGGCTCGCGTCGCGCCTCTGGAGGCTATTTTGAGTTTTGAGCGTACTCGCTGAACCACGAGAGTTACCTCTCTGCATAAATTAGCAGCAAAAAATCTCTGTGGTCTTGTATCTCCGTGGTGGAATGAGTCCTCATGGCAAAACGTGTCAGCGCCGATCGCTGGCTGTTCACTGCCACTCTGTGTCTGGTGTTTGTTGGCCTGGTCATGGTGTTCAGCGCATCGGCTGT
>DAIMDJ010000532.1:0-1930 GCA_036725905.1 Terriglobales bacterium | reverse complement strand
GGCGAGAGCTTCGAGGATCTGCAAACCTCCCGCACGCCGGCGCATATTCGCCTGATCTTCGAGGAACTCTTTTTTATCGAACTCGGACTCGAACTCAAACGCCGGGAGCAAAAAGCCCAGACCGGGATCGCATTCCGCCTTGATGACCCCGTGCGCGAGGCTATTAAAAAAATTCTGCCATTTCATCCCACGCCCGCGCAAAAACGAGTGCTGAAAGAAATCGCTTCCGATATGGGGAAGCCCTTTCCCATGCGCCGCCTGCTGCAAGGGGACGTCGGCTCAGGTAAGACGATCGTCGCCTTTGAAGCCGCGATTATCGCCATGGAGAACGGATTTCAAGTCGCGTTGATGGCGCCGACTGAAATTCTGGCGCAGCAGCATTACTTTTCCGCGCGGCGCGTGCTCGAACCGGCAGGATACCGTGTAGTGCTCCTGACCGGATCATTGGAAGACGATCGCAAGCGCGAGACCCGGCGTCACATTGCGCAAGGAAATGCACAATTGGTTATTGGCACGCATGCTCTGATTGAGAAGAAAGTAGATTTCGCTAACCTTGGGCTGGTGATAGTTGATGAGCAACACCGGTTCGGTGTGCTGCAACGCTTCAAACTGATGAAGAAGAATCCAAGCACTGGCCACGTGGGGACGGCCGCCCCCGGCCGTCCTGCCGAGCGCAGCTCGGCCATTCCCGCTGAGCCCGACGTTCTGGTCATGACTGCCACTCCCATCCCTCGCACGCTCGCACTCACACTTTACGGCGACCTCGACATCAGTGTTCTCGACGAGATGCCGCCGGGACGCACTCCAATCGTTACACGCCGTGTATCGGACGAACGTTCAACCGACGTCTGGGATTTTGTCGGCAAGCAGGTAAAAGTCGGCCATCAGGCCTACGTGGTTTATCCAGTCATTGAGGAGAACGAAGAAACCGAGCTTAAAGCCGCTATCAAGATGTACAAGGAACTGAGCAACCGTATTTTTCCCGAACTCCGCGTAGGTCTTCTGCATGGCCGCCTCGATCCCGACCTGAAGGAAACAGTGATGCGGCTCTTCCAGAAAGGCGAGCTCGACATCCTGGTTTCGACGACGGTGATTGAGGTCGGAGTCGATGTCGCGAATGCAACGATCATGGTGATCGAGCACGCCGAGCGATTCGGCCTAGCCCAGTTACACCAGTTACGAGGGCGTATCGGCCGTGGCGCAGCCAAGTCTTGCTGCATTCTGATGACCGGTGGCAAAGTTTCCGAAGAGGGCGAACGCCGCCTGGATGCCATGGTTCGCACCAATGATGGCTTTAAGATTGCTGAACTGGACTTGGAGCTCCGGGGCCCAGGTGAGTTCTTCGGCACGCGGCAAGCCGGATTACCCAGCTTTCGCGTTGCGAATATAATTCGCGATCGCCAACTACTCGAAGCCGCCAAGCACGAAGCGGCCTCAGTTCTTGCGGGACCAAATGCCGAAGTCTCCCAGGAAGAAATCAGCCGCTCCCTGGTTTACATGCGCACACGTTGGCAGAAAACCTATGGGCTGGTGGAAGTGGGTTGAATACGGCTGAATGTGGCGCGGGCGCCCTCGCCCGCGAAGTCATGGGATAATCTGTCCTGTGAAATCCGGTTCCACAACCGATCTATACCGCAAGCTGCCTTCCGTGGATGAGCTGCTGCGTACTCCCGCGATGGCTGATCTAATCTCGCGCGAGGGCCCGGCCGCTGTCACCGAATCAGCTCGGGCTGTCCTTTCACGGCTCCGGGAAGAGATCGGAACAGCACTGGTCGATGACGAGAGCCTCGACCTGGCGCTTTCCGGCATACCAAGCGCAATAGAGCGAGAGCTCCAGCAGGCCTTGCGCTATTCCCTTCGCACCGTAATCAACGCGACCGGTGTAAGCCTGCACACGAATTTAGGTCGGGCGCCGCTCTCTCATGCGGCG
>DAIMDJ010000531.1:0-1933 GCA_036725905.1 Terriglobales bacterium | reverse complement strand
AATCAGAACTTGTTTGCGCTTTGCTGCACCCTAGCTTCACGATTAACCAGCGACAAAACTGTTCGTGCCAGCTCCACCTTTTCTGCTGTGGTTCGCATGAGAGTGTTGGTGCAGTGCACGCGCAGTCCAGAGCGCCGAAGCTCCTCGGCCGCTTGTGTGTCACGGCCATCGACGATCAATACGTCCAGAAAAGGCTTGTATGCTTGCGCTACTCCCGCAATCGAGACCGGCAATCCCTGAGCTGCCATTAGAATTCCCGCCGGTCCAGAAACTGCGGCTCCGCCGACAATTGGACTAACGGCGGCAACAGGCGCTTGCGTTCTTTGCAAAGCTTCTTTAATACCAGGCACTGAAAGAATCGGACCGATACTGCTGATGGGGTTGCTCGGCGCAATCAGCACGACGCTCGCCGACATGATGGCATCTATCACTCCCGGCGCTGGTTCCGCATCGGCAGCGCCCGCGAAACCAACCGAATTGACCGGATCCTGATACCAGCGCTGCACGAAATACTCCTGGAAGCTGAGCTCCCCTGCTGGCGTGTCAACCCGCGTCTCCACCCGCGAATTGCTCATGGGAAGAATGCGCGCTTCCACTCCGAGACTGCGGGAAATTTCGGTCGTGGCCTGCGCTAACGTCTTTCCCTCGGACAGCAGTTTCGAGCGCAGCAGGTGCACCGCCAGGTCACGATCGCCGACGTGGAACCATATCGGCTGGCCAAGCCGCCCCATTGTCTCGAGGCAGAAAAACGTGTCGCCCTTCACCCCCCAGCCGCGCTCGTTACTCAGCAGGCCGCCGAGAACGTAAGTGATGGAATCGACATCGGGTGAGACATACAGGCCCCACCACTCGAGATCGTCCCCGGTGTTGACAATGACCGTAAGTTCTTTTGCCGATACGACTTGCCGCAGGCCGTCAACAAATTTCGCTCCGCCCGTACCACCCGTAAGCACGACGATCATTGAACCGTCACCTGTGCGTAGCCCTCTTCGTCCGCGACTGCTTTCGTTCTGTCGGCCAGCAGACCGGCTTTCCCAATCACTCGATTCAAGAATTCAGGATAAACCGGAAGCCGCTGGCGCAAGCTGTAGCCCTTCGCCTCAGTTCGTGACTTCAATTGTTCCAGATGTGGCCAGGGTTTTTCCGGATTGATGAAATCAGGGGTCAAGGGGGACACGCCGCCCCAGTCATTAATGCCAGCATCGAGCAGTTCGTCATAATAAGGCGCGGAGAGATTCGGTGGCGCCTGGATGTTGACTTCCGGCATGAGAAGGCGCGCCACGGCAACGCAGCGAAGCATTTCGCCACGGCTAGGCTCCGGGCAATCGTGCATTGGGATATCTGGCTTAGTCCGGAAGTTTTGCACGATCACTTCTTGAATATGGCCGTAACGGCGATGCAGTTCACGAATCGCCAGCAGCGTATCCACCCGATCTTCTGCGGTCTCGCCGATCCCGATCAGCAGGCCAGTGGTGAAGGGAACCCCTTGCTTGCCTGCTTCTTCAATCGTACGGAGCCGCTTGGTCGGGACTTTGTCAGGAGCATTATCGTGAGCTGCACCCGCTTGCAGCAGGGACGCGTTGGTACTCTCCAGCATCAATCCCATGCTGGGCGAAACTGCGGCCAGGCGCGAAATCCACTCGGCGCTGAGCAGACCGGGATTTGGGTGTGGCAGCAGCGAGGTCTCGCGTAACACCAGCTCACACATGGCTTCCAGGTAGTGAAGCGTTGATTTATATCCCAGTCGTCGAAGAGTCTCCCGCATTTCGGGAAACACCATCTCCGGCTTATCGCCTAAGCTGAAGAGCGCTTCGGTACAGCCCAACTTCTCACCGGCTCGGGCTACCTCTAACACCTCATCCGGAGTCATGGTGTGTGCGCCCGGCTCCCCTGGATCGCGGCGGAAGATGCAATACCCGCAGTAATCGCGGCA
>DAIMDJ010000530.1:0-1933 GCA_036725905.1 Terriglobales bacterium | reverse complement strand
GAATTATTGGATTTTTCCCGTTGGCCGCGAAGCCGACATCGCTTCCGCGCACTCCACGGCTGTTGCGGCAGCAATGCGGAGATTATCAGCTGCTGCCCACAACCAGACGCCATTCGCTGCATTCGCGTCCGGGACCATGGAGACCAGAATATCGCTCTGTCCCGCTGCATTCACATTGCTGGGAGAGTCTTCCGCGAGATGGGTGATTGTCACGTGCTCTCCCGCGAGGGATTGCGAGAGGGCGTCCAGATCAGCGGAAGCGGCCAGCTCGAGATGAATGGCGAACGCGTGACCATGAAAGATCGGCGCTTGAATCATTAACAGTGAGGGTGCCGGAGCCTCGGTTCCTGCGATACGACGGTAGTGGTTCAGAACGCGATTCTCGACTGTGCCCAGCGGCGGGACAGACTGCTCCCCATAACGCGTCACCATGTTGAATGCGACTTGCGTGTCGAAAATCTTCTTTGGCAATTGCTGAAAGGAAAGCAGGTTGACGGTTTGCTCGTGCAGTTCGTCCATTCCTTTTTGGCCGTGCTCAGAAGCCGGCTCAAAAACTGTGGCTACAACGCGCTTCACCGCGATTGCTTTCTGCACCCGCAAAAGCAGCAGCGCGAGCACTGCGGCAGCCGGATGCGCTATTACTACCGGTCTCGGCTGCAGTTCCGGAGTCAGCACTTGGCCCAACTGGCGTTCGATCCAGGGCGCGCGAAGCATAGCCTCCGGCACGTCTTCGAGGGCAAATGAGAGATCGACAATCGCGCTGCCGGCTTTCTGTGCGGTTTTCCAGTTGGTCCGCGTGCAATCCTGGTCGCAGGCGAAGAAGGTGAAGTCGACGTGTTCGAACTGCTCGGCACGAACGCTTTGAATGAACGATATCTCCTCGCCGGCAGTTTCAAGCTGGCCGAGCGACTCATCATCATCAAGCAGTTTGATATCCGCTGAAGGGAAGTTGCGGTCGCTCAGCACCTCGGCAATCTCTTTGCCCTTGAGCGTCGCGGCACCCACAATAGCAATCCGGTACAGATTGGTTCGCCCTGCCTCTGGGTGCGCGACGGCGGATTTCAAGTTCGAGCTCATGTAATCGGCGATGCCTCACGATACGCGGGCGGCGGATTGCCCTTCCGCCGGAAAATCCACTGCAACCGCCAGAAAACTCCTGACACCATATAAAGCAGCGCGATCGCGAACAGTACATAACGCGAGAAGAACCAGATCAGGGCAAACAATCCGCCAAACAGAACAATAAGGCGAAAGGGCTGGCGTGACCGAAAATCGATATCCTTGCCGCTATAAAACCGCCAGGTGCTGACCATCAGGTACGCGACGGCTACCACCAACAAGATCCACGTCAACGCTGTCCACCATGAGGTGATCGGGTCTCCCAGCCAAAGGTGAACCCCGGCGGCGATCACGCCGGCTCCCGCAGGAATCGGCATGCCAACAAAATATTTTTTACCCGGGCGTCCGGGGTTTGAGGGCTGTGGATTCCTGGTGATGTTGAAACGCGCCAAGCGGCTGGCGCCAGCCATGAGGAAAAGGAAACTGGCGACAGCTCCAAGTTGCAGCAACTTTGTCCGCATCTCACCCAGATCCTGCGGCAACTGGCGAAATCCCCACATCCAGGCGAGCATGGCAGGGGCGACGCCGAAAGTGATCACGTCCGCGAGCGAATCCAACTCGCGGCCGAAGTCGCTGCTGGTGTGCGTCATGCGGGCAATGCGGCCATCCAGGCCGTCAAACAGCACCGCAAATCCGATTGCTTTAGCGGCGAAATCGAAATGCCATGGCTCGGCCACCGACCCATGCGTCACCTGCAAAATGGCGTAATAACCAGCCGCTATGTTCGCGGTGGTAAACAGCGAAGGCAGGATGTACAGGCCTCGGTTAAACCGCCGCGTGGGCTTGTCTTCTTTGCGGCGCCTCGGGAATTCGG
>DAIMDJ010000529.1:0-1940 GCA_036725905.1 Terriglobales bacterium | reverse complement strand
GCTGGGGCCGCCAACTGATGTTTCCCATTGGCGTGCTGTGGATGGCAGCTGATGCGGATGACACTTTCGAGCGTGGATCGCTGCCGCTGCTGCGGAAAGCCGGAATCCCCTACGAAGAACTCTCCCAACGCGATCTAGCGCGCCGCTGGCCGCAGATCAACCTTGAAGGCGTGCGCTGGGGAGTTTACGAGCCTGAGAGCGGGTTCCTTACGGCGCGGATTGCTTGCCAGGCAGTGCTCGAAGCATTCCGGTCTGAAGGCGGCGAGTATAGGCAGGCCGCTGTACAGCCGGAGCACCTGGAAGAGGCGAAATGGGATGGGCTCTTGCTATCAGACGGTTCGAAGCTCACGGCGGATCAATACGTCTTCGCCTGCGGTCCGTGGCTGGGCAAACTTTTTCCGGAGACTATCGGAAGGCGCATCCGCGCCACCAGGCAGGAAGTATTTTTCTTTGGCACACCCGCGGGAGATGATCGTTACTCTGAACGCAAGCTTCCGGTTTGGGCTGATCATCGTGAGCGTTTCGTCTACGGCATTCCAGGAAATCAGGGGCGCGGCTTCAAAGTTGCCGATGATACGCGTGGAGCCGAATTCGATCCGACTTCGGGTGACCGCACTGTAAGCGCCGACGGACTCAAGGCAATGCGCGACTACGTGGGGCTCCGTTTCCCCGGGTTGAAGAATGCTCCTCTGCTCGAAAGCAGAGTTTGCCAATACGAGAACAGCCCAGACGATCACTTCATCATTGACCGTCACCCGCTGCATGAAAATGTTTGGATAGTCGGCGGTGGTTCTGGGCATGGTTTTAAGCACGGACCGGCCCTCGGCGAAATGGTTGCTCGCCTTGTCATGGAGGGCGGTGACGCGGATCCGTTATTCAGGCTGGCGCGCTTTAAGAACCTGCCAGCTCAGTAAAGATAACCTCGTAAGTCCAAACGCCCTCGCCCAGGCAACTGCTAGCAGGGTGCGGAAAAACTTTGATTTTGCGTGGCGCAGCGCTTCAGCGCTGCGTTAAGCGGCCTTTTTTCATGACGGTTTTAGCCCCCTGAAGTGGCTGCATTGCATTTTTCCGCAACCTGCTAGGGAACCCAGCAATTTTTTCCATTCCGAAAGTCTTTCGCAGAACGCCACTTTCCCACTACAATGAATCCCGGCACGGGCGCGGGTTTTCGGCTGGCGCCGCATCCGGGGCTGTGGAGGCGTGTTTGCACATTCTCGTCACTACTGACACGATAAGCGGCATCTGGACTTACACCCGCGAATTAGTTTCGGGTCTGGTGAGTCGCGGAACGCGTGTCACGCTCGTCAGCTTCGGCGAGATTCCACTGCCCGAACAGATCACCTGGATGAACAACCTGCACGGATTGGAGTATCGCCCGACCGCATTTCGTCTCGACTGGATGCAGGAAGGCGAGCAGGATCTCGACGACTCTTCCGATTATCTCGTCAACCTGGTTGAGGAACTGAAACCCGATCTGCTGCACCTGAACCAGATGTGCTATGGCAGCTTGCCCGTGGATTTGCCACGCGTCGTTGTGGCCCACGGAGACCTCATCAGTTGGTGGAAAGTGGTGCATGGGCGCGAGCCTAAAGAAAGCCGCTGGCTGAAGTGGTACCGGCGGGTAATTTCGGAGGGACTAGCCGAGGCCGACGTAGTCGTCGCTCCCAGCGAATGGATGCTCGACCTCATCCATTCCTGTTATACGCAAGCCAATCACGAGCAGGTCATCTACAACGGCCGGAATCCGATTTTTTTCAATCCAAATGGAAGCAAAGATGATTCTGTGCTTGCCGTCGGCCGCTTGCTCGATCCCGGCAAGCAGGTTTCGCTACTTACGCAGCAGACGCATCCGCTTCCGGTGTGCATCGTAGGTGCGGACGGGCCGATACAACCGCCCAAGCTTCCCATCCGGGCAGATGTAAAAGTTGCGACCAACAATC
>DAIMDJ010000528.1:0-1942 GCA_036725905.1 Terriglobales bacterium | reverse complement strand
GGATCGGTATCCACCAACCGCCACAGGGTCTTTACCGTCAGGCCCGCGCCAGTCAGAAGAAATACTGCCAAACCGACCTCTGTTATCATAAGGATGCTTCGGGCGCGAACGCCGCTTAGTGTGAATCCTATTCGCTGCGCGTCCCCTAATCCCGTGAGCAGATCGTGCTTTGCACGCCATGCCCGCAGTGAAAAGAGAGAAACTATCAGCCCCGAAACAGTCGACAGAAGTGCAGCAAACGCTGCGACTTGAAAATTTATCAGGTCGGTTGGTCCAAAAATTCCCTATACCAGAAGCGCCGAGAAGCCAAAAAATCGCAAATCCTCCCCATAACAAGCTGAATGGAATCGTGCCCCAGTCTTCTTTGTGAAGAATCACTGCGGCATTCGGGCGGCCCGTCCACTGGACCGTTTCTCCGGGCAACAGTTCGGATGAAAAAACATCAAATGGAAGTGGCGTAGTCATTTGCATTTGAAGGGTAGTTTCGGCCTCGATTCTACATCGGATTGTTCGGCAATCCTGTGCATGTTGGTTGTGTGAATCGTACAGCGCCTGACAGCGAAACCGCCGAAGTGGGTACTAGCCGGAACCTTCCGATTTTCTGACTCTCCAGGAGTGACCCACTACACGTATTCGGCAATGGGTCAGTTTCGCGGCGCGCCGGCCAAACACCGATCCATCCACTCCTGAATGAGTTTTCGCATCTCGGGTAGCTCCACGTGGGCACAATCGAACAACTCTACGCGGAGTTCGGCTTCCTTCCCGTACTTTCGATATAGCGGTAGTAAATAATCACGTACCTTGTTCACACCTGCGGGTGGCGTTAGTTCATCGCGCTTCCCGTTCACGCTGAGATGCGCCCGCGGGACAATCAGCTCATTGATCTCCGAGGTCTGAAAATGCTTTAGCAGCGCCGGTACGTAATAGTAGATCCCGTGCCCCTGCAAGCCATGCGCTTTGATCAGCTCTTCGTAATCCGTCAGGCAGCATACATCCATGCAGAGTTTTACGCGCGGATCGAGCGCCGCCAGCCACCACGCTTTCGTCGAGCCCATAGACATACCCAGCGCGCCCAGCCGCTGGTCGTCCACTTCGGGACGGCTCGCCAGATAGTCCATCGCACGAAATTCGTCGAACATCATCATCCCGTATAGCACTTGCCCCTTCCACAACATCAGTTTGAAGGCATTTTCTTCGCCCTCGTGACCGTCTTTCTCGTGCTTGCGCTCGCCAAAGCACCAGCTATCGATCGCCAGCGTCACCAGCCCCTTCTCCGCGCACACGGGCGCATACGCTGGCGCGACCTGCACACCCTTGAGCAGCATCTCTTTGCCCAGGTCGTACATACCGCCATGCCAGTGGATGTACAGCAGTCCCGGTGCGGGCGTTTGCCTTTTACGCGGAATCAGCAGAAGGGCTGGTACCGGCTCCACGCCGTTCAAATCGAGCACTAGCCGCTCAAGTACGTAGTCTTCGTGCTCTTCCTTGCTGACGAGCTTCGCTGGCCCCGGTTTATGCCCCCACGGCAAATCCCCTAGGAGCCCCCATAACTCTTTTCGTCGTTCCTTTTGCCGAGCCGGAAGGACGTCGTCGTTGGGTTGCTGCGGAGCAACTTGAGTCAGGCCATTGGAGGCAGGGACAGGCGCTGAAATTGTGGCCACAGCGGAAGCTTGTAGGAACTCACGTCTAGTCAAAAGCGTATTGGCTGGCCTCATCGCAAAACTCCATTCTGGATACTTGGGAGTGAAATGCCTACGGCTTGCACAGATCAACCCCACTCCAGTCCCCATGTTTACACAACAATTGGATTTTCGAGGACGTGATTGTGCATGTCCGGTGCAACTTGCCAGAGCTTTCACGGTTCAGGGGCAAATTGCGAGGCGGCGTGACAACGGCGATAGACGGGTTACCGGGGAAATGGGAACTTTTCCGATTTCCCCAC
>DAIMDJ010000527.1:0-1951 GCA_036725905.1 Terriglobales bacterium | reverse complement strand
TGCCCGAACAACTCTGGTTTACTGAGATACTGAACCACCTCTTCGCTGGCCCCGTGACAGGGCTGCTGCGAGCGCTGCATGTTCAACCTCAGAACCCAGAGGCGCCGATCACGAATGCGGTGGCCATGCAATTCCTGGTATTCGTGTCTCTGGTCGTGCTATTCGCATTGGTTCGTTCGCGACTTTCGGTGGACAGGCCTGGAGCGCTGCAGCACGTTTTTGAGGGCGCCCACGGTTTCATTGAAGGACAGAGCCGCGACATCATCGGTCACCATAGCGAGGGCTACACGGCTTTCTTGATGGCGCTCGGTTTATTCATACTGACGTCAAACCTGCTCGGTGTGATTCCGGGATTCGAGTCGCCCACGGCTGTTCCCGTAGTCCCCCTGGGTTGTGCCATTTGCGCATTTGTGTATTACCAGACGCAAGGATTCAAACACGCTGGGCTGGCGTACCTGAAGCATTTCCTGGGTCCGATGTGGTGGCTGTCGTGGTTGATGCTGCCCATCGAGATTATCAGCCATCTGGCACGCATGCTCTCGCTGACCATTCGTCTCTACGCGAACATGTTTGCCGGCGATATGGTCACGTTGGTATTTTTTTCTCTGATCCCTATTGGCGTGCCGATCGCATTTTTGGCCTTGCACATCGGAGTTTCGTTCCTGCAGACCTACATCTTCGTGCTGCTGACCACGGTGTACTTGGCGGGAGCAGTGGGGGAGGAGCATTAGAAGTTGAGGTTCCGAGGAGTTAAGAGCAGTTCTCAGTTTTCGGTTCCCAGTTCTCAGTTGTTGGCTAACGCTGATTTTCGCCGTTCAGCGTGAGGGCGTCAGTCCAAAGAGGCATGGCGTCAACCACCCACTGGCGGCAATTCATAGTACGAGGAGAGAAACTAATGCGTAAGTTGAGCTACGTGTTCATGGTGCTGTCGACGCTGTGTTTTGCAGCGCCGGCATTCGCGCAAGGCGGGGCATCGAGTCCAGTTAACTGGGTCGCCATCGCTGCGGGATTCTCGATGGCCATTGCATCGGCTATCTGCGGTCTGGCCCAGGGACGAGCTACAGCGGCCGCAGCGGAGGCTTTGGGACGCAATCCCGCGGCCCGCTCCGGTATTCAATTCGCGCTGATTCTTGGTTTGGCGCTGATCGAATCACTGGCGCTGTACACCCTGGTAATTATTTTTGCCAAGGTAAAGTAGAGTTTGGTAGTCCGGATTTGACCACGAAGGGCACCAAGGAAACCCTTCTGAATTCATCCCTTTGGGTATCTTTGTGTCTTCGTGAAATAAGGGGTCTCTATCCAGCGGAGGCTTTTAGCTCTTCTTTGGGACCTGCCGCTGTCCGTCCCACTCGCCGTCTTTTGTTCCGGGCGAATGCTCCAGGGATTGCATCAGCGCGCGGCGCAGCCGATACCGGCTTTCCAGGTCGGTATTGACAATCTCGAAGCCGACTTCGTTTACTCGCGCCCGTCGCAGCAACACCTGTCCGCGAATATGGCGTACGCCGATGGAAATATCAATGTTGGCTTCCGATCCCACCCGCAGATTGTCTTCCTTTGTTCCCATGCCGCCGCCCAGGCTGAGTTCGCGAATCAGAATGCTCGATCTTCCCCAGGAACTGCTGATGACTCCAGAATACGTTTTACGCAGGACGATACGCTCGTAGCGCCGTTGCCGCACCCAGGGGCAAGCTGGCGCCGAATCCAAGGGAGCAATCGCCAGTTCGCCGGGTTCTAATCCGCTGTCGCCCATAATCTGACTGCCATAACGCGGATCGATCTTAGCGAGAGCCTGTGCGGCTGCGAGGCGCAGCTCTTTGTGGTGCGTCCATTTCCATACTTTTTTTGCTTCGAGCAAGCCACGCAGCACGGGAACGGCATCAGGTTCACGCAAGCGCCCGAGCGACTCGACGGCCTTCAATTGCAAAAGGGGAGAGCGTCCTTGCGCCTCGCC
>DAIMDJ010000526.1:0-1955 GCA_036725905.1 Terriglobales bacterium | reverse complement strand
CCATTCTCAAGCCCAAGCAGAATCATGAGATACATTTGGCCAGCATATTGCTCTAATCACGATTCACAGGGGGAGCCCAACATGCCACAGGAGATTTCTATCTCCTATCAGGCGGTTAAGAGCAAGGTATACAGACTGATCGACGCCATGGTCGAAGGTTCAAAAACGGAAAGCGAGGTGCGCGAATCCATGCGCCGCTGGTGGATGCTCATCCACCCTGCCGACCGCCCCGTAGCCGAGAAGTATCTCGCGATGGTGCTGTCCCGCTCCAACGCAACCTTGGGTGCAATCGGCGACGGTCTCTTTGCCGTAAGAGATTACAAACCTCTGCGTGCCCACGACTCGGAGAAGGTCTCCAAGATCACCGCCAGCCCCACCCAATTCAGCCGTCCTTTTTAACGGCGTTTGCCTATTCGTCTCTTTTCGCTGCTTCGTCTTTTAAGCCCGGTCCTGACCGGGCTTTTTTTCCAGTACGCACGAGGGGAGAGTCGCCCGAGTGTCATTCGATTCAGTTTTGGTCCTGAGATAATGCTTCCGCTGCCTTATGCCGATTCGTCCGAAACAAAACAAACAATGACGTGCCATGGCAACCGCGCCGAATTGTAATTAGCCTATACGGGTGCTACCATCCGAGTGTTATTGCTGGAGGCTGATTTATGTCAGATAGAGATGGCAATAGTGTGCTCTGGTTTCTTGCAGGGCTAGGTCTGGGAACGCTGGCCGGGGTTCTGTATGCGCCGCGGCCGGGTAGTGAGACTCGTGAGGCGCTGCGCTCGAAGGCGGAAGAAGGCCGCGAATATGTGCGTAATCGCGCGCATGAAGCGCGGGAACAGGCCGGACAATGGGTGGACCGCGGCCGCGAGGCGATGAACCAGCAGAAAGAGCAATTCCGAAGTGCATATGAAGCTGGGCGGCAGGCTTATCACGAAGCCACGACCAGCGAGGGTGGCAGCACGAAAAACGTGTAGCGAGCAGGCTCTCCGTTACCCTCGGGGCTCTTTCCGAGGAGAACGGAGCAACGCATATGGAAAATCAAACCCTTCTGAGCGCGTGCCTGGCTTTGACTGCAGCTGCGGTAGCGCTGCAGGCCGGCATTTTGGTCGCTCTCTATCTCGCTGTGCGCAAGAGCAGCGCTCGCATGGAAGCGTTAGCAACTGAAGTAAAAACGAAACTGCTTCCAACCGCTGAGACCGTACACTCGATGTTGACGGACCTGCGCCCGAAGATCGAGACTCTGCTAACCAACGCCAGCGAAACATCCGGGATTGTTCGGGGCCAATTGGAACGGCTTGATGCCACTGTGAACGATGTTCTGGACCGCGCGCGCCTGCAAGTGATCCGCGCAGATGAGTTCCTGAACCGCACCATGGATCGCGTGGAAGAGGCGACAGAAGCGGTTCACAAGACCGTGGTCTCGCCCGTGCGCCAGGTTTCTGGATTGTTCCGGGGCTTATCAGTTGGAGTCGAAGCGCTTCTGGGTGGGCGCCGACGCCGACGCCACGAAAGATCAGTTCAACAAGACGAGATGTTCATCTAGAAAGCAAAGGATAAAGAGGCAGCGTGTAAGAGCGCTGCCTTTATTTTTTGGCTTGATCTTCCCGCCCGGGCGCCTACTTGGCCCGCAAGATCAACTGGGTCCCGCTGTCCAGGTGAACGTTGCCGCTGCTGGAGGTGATCACCGACGCTTGCGCCGAGTCCTGGAGAGACAGCCCCTGTATTCCAACAACGCCTTGGCTCGCCGGACTTAATGGGCCCACTCCTCCGCTTGCCGGAACACCGCTATCAGCGGGCGCGTTGCCAGGATTGCCAGCGCTGGGCGGAGCTCCCATGGCGCCGCCAGTTCTGGCCCCTCCCATACCGCCTTGTCCTGCGGCGCCCGAGGGCACGCCTCCACTCTCACTCATGGGTGATCCGCCGCCAGTGTACGCGGCTGCATTCTGCTCCGGCTTGCCGAT
>DAIMDJ010000525.1:0-1956 GCA_036725905.1 Terriglobales bacterium | reverse complement strand
TTGCGCGTCGCGTTTCGCCGCCGGTGCGGGCCTGGCGCTGGTCGAAGCGTAACCCCAAGCTTGCTGCTGCGACCGCCGCAGCGTTTTGCTCTGCCATGGCAGCCGCGTTCTTGTTCTTTTCCCACAATGGCCTGGCGCCTCAGTCAGGTCTCGATTCAAGACTGCCACCAGAGAAAAGCATCGCTGTGCTGCCGTTTGAAAACCTCAGCCGCGATCCGGATAACGCCTACTTTGCTGAGGGTATCCAGGACGAGATTCTGACCCGCTTATCGAAGATCGCTGATCTGAAAGTGATCTCGCGCACATCCACACAGCATTACAAGAGCGCGCCCACAAATCTGCCTGACATCGCAAAGCAACTTGGCGTGGCCCACATTCTGGAAGGAAGTGTGCAAAAGAGCGGCGATGCCGTGCGCGTAAACGTGCAGCTAATCAAAGCAGCCAGTGATTCCCATCTTTGGGCCGAAACCTTTGATCGTAAACTGACCGACATCTTTTCCGTTGAGAGTGAGGTGGCTAAAGTCATCGCCGATCAGTTGCGGGCGAAACTTACTGGTCGGGAAGAGCAAGTCATTGCCGCCAAACCGACCGACAATACCGAGGCCTACGATGCTTACCTGCGTGGCCTGGCTTACAGCCAAAAAACTGCCAACACAACTGCCAACACTCTTAACGCGCAGAAATATCTCAAAGAAGCCGTGCGGCTGGATCCGAAGTTCGCTCTTGCTTGGGCCCTGCTGTCATATGTCGAGGCCGTCGGGTATCGCACCGAGTTTCTTCAACCGACGGTTGCGCTGCGGGAAGAGGCACGGCAGGCAGCCGAGACCGCCCTTACTCTACAGCCCAATCTGGGCGAAGCGGTATTGGCCAAAGGGTTTTATCATTATGCTTGCTTACGGGATTACGAGACGGCGGTGAGTTACTTCGAAGAAGCCCGGCCGCTGCTGCCTAATAGCAGCCGGATTCCGGAATTGCTCGCCTATGTCACGCGGAGGCAAGGCCAGTGGGACCGGAGCGAGTCGTACTTCAACGAAGCCGAGCGGCTCGACCCGCGCGATGTTTCCCTGCTTACCCAGCACGCGCTTTCCTACAAGGACCGGCGCCTCTTCCCGGAAGCGTTGCGGAAGCTTGAGCAGATTCTTAATATCACGCCAGACGACGTCGATACGATCATAGAGAAGGCGGTGATCGCACAAGCCCAGGGCGACCTTCCGCGTGCTTCCGCGATCCTGGCTCCGCTGCACCTACAAGCGAACAATCCCAATGCGTTGGAAACGCAAATTTACCAGGCAATCCTGGAGCGACGCCCCGCACCCATCATTGCCCGGCTAAAGGAAATATTGGCGAAGCCTGATCCGGCGCTGGGTTCTACCAATGGCGAATTGCGCTTTTGGCTGGGCTGGGCGCAGGAAGTCTCCGGCGACCATTCCGCCGCGCGGGAAAGTTGGGCGGAGGCGCGTCGTGAACTGGAATCGTTCCTCAAGGAACAGCCGGAAGACCATATTCTGCTTGGAAATCTCGCGCTAACGGATTCAAGCCTTGGTGACAAAGCGGCCGCGTTCGGTCTGGCCGAGCGGGCGATGGCTGCTCACCCCATGGAGCGCGACGCGGTGAGCGGCGCCAGGCCTCTCGAGATCCTTGCTCGGGTGGCAGCGCAACTGGGCGAAGCCGACCGTGCTATTGCCGCGCTTCAGAAACTGATGGCGACAGCCTATTCGGGCGCGCTTGGTCCCGGCGCACCACTGACTCCTGCGCTACTCCGGCTCGATCCAATGTTCGATCCGCTGCGGAATGATTCGCGTTTTCAACAACTCACTAGCCCGACTGGCATCCCGAAAGATTTCGGGACTCCAGCGGAGATCCCGGAGAAAAGCATCGCCGTGCTGCCGTTCGAAAATCTGAGCCGCGATCCGGATAACGCATTTTTTACCGACGGCGTGCAGGATGAAATTCTGA
>DAIMDJ010000524.1:0-1982 GCA_036725905.1 Terriglobales bacterium | reverse complement strand
CCCGCCTCGATCTACCGAGAGTGCGTTCTCTATACAACGCTCTCACCCTGCGCTATGTGCTCTGGTGCCATTTTGTTGTACGGAATTCGCCGCGTCATCGTCGGCGAGAACCGGACCTTCATGGGAGAAGAGGAACTCCTCCGCTCCCGTGGCGTGTCGGTTGAGGTCCTTCAAAACGAGGAATGTATCCGGCTTATGGAGGAGTTCATACGAGGTAATCCCACGCTATGGAATGAAGACATCGGCGTGTGACACGTGTTCCTGATCTGCTTTTCTGGTTCCCGAATCGTCCGATTGACACAAACGTGCGCGCTCTCATCCGGATGTTCGCGCTGCCAACGCCTTGGGAGCGACGGTAGTTTTTGGCGAAGCAGTGGAGTCTGGCGAATTTTCGCGGAGTTTGTCGGCCAACATCTTTCCAATCTTGCGTTCGAGATCGACCGAGGTGAAGGGCTTCTGGATGAACGACACGCCGGGAGTCAACATGTCCGCTTGGATAAACTCGCCACTGTAGCCGGTCATGTAGAGTATTTTCGTCTGAGGGCGTAGCGAACGGACTTCCTTTGCCAAAGCCGGGCCGTTCATTCCCGGCATAATCACATCGGTCAGCAGGAGATCGAACGCACTCTTTCGTTCGCCGACCATACGTAAAGCTTCCTGACCATCTCGTGCGGATAGCACAGTACAGCCAGACGCCCTTAAGGTTTCGCAAATCACATCACGAAGCGGTTGTGCATCTTCGACCACAAGCACGGTCGCGCCCGAAAAAGCAAGCCTAGCCGTTTCTTTGCCGGACTCGTGATCCGCGCCCGCTTGCTTCGTAGCAGGAAGATAGATCTTGAATGACGAGCCCTGCCCCAACGTGCTTTGTACTTCAATATGGCCATTGCTCTGCTTCACGATTGCATAGACCGTCGCCAGCCCCAAACCGCTTCCTTCGCCCACCGCCTTCGTGGTGAAGAATGGTTCAAAGATATGCGCTTGGGTGTGCTGGTCCATACCAGTTCCCGTGTCGGTCACCTCCAGCAGGATGAAGCGTCCGCTCGGCACGTGTGCCCCGGGGTCTCCCTCCAAGCGTACGTTTCTCGTCTGGATGCGCAGCTTGCCGCCATTCGGCATTGCATCGCGCGCATTGACCACCAGGTTTAGGACAATCTGCTCAATCTGCCCGGGATCTGCCGTTACCCGGTCGAGGTTGTGATCCAGCTCCACCGTGAACTCGATGTTCTCCTTGATCAGGCGCCGGAGCATCTTCTCCGTATTGCTGACGGTCTGGTTGATGTCCAAGACAACCGGCTGAATGACTTGCTGGCGGCTAAACGTCAAGAGCTGGCGCGTCAGCGAAGCGGCGCTACTTGCGGCTTGTTTGATCTGTTCAACCTTCGCGCGATTGAGATCAGATGAGCCGAGACTTTCCAAGAGTAGATCGCTGTAGCCGATAATCACTGCGAGCAGGTTGTTGAAATCGTGCGCCACTCCGCCGGCGAGGCGGCCAATAGCCTCCATTTTTTGCGATTGCTCCAAGAGCTTTCCGGATTGAGGCAAGGCATTTTGGGCGGCCACTTTTTCGGTCTGCGATCGATCGAGCACGAAAGCCAAGGCCCACATTGAGGCTACGAATAATGCGATCTCGCCTAGCCGAAGATCAGAGTGGAACACGTACTTGGACAGGGCGAGGAACGTCAAGGTGACTGCCATCGTTGCAATGATGCGCATCATCTGCTGCCCGCGAACCTTCTTAGACCGCAGCCAGGCGAAGATACGATTCGTTCTATTTAGAACTTCGATCATCCGTGTCCAGTTCTAAGAGCTTTCACCGCTGCATCAAAAAGGATGCGAGCGAACTGATGCTTAAGAGTGATATTGTCCAGGCATTCGGCGGGTCCGCAAAGAGTACCGACGACGCGCAAAGAGGAGTACTAAGGTAATTAAAAAAAGGGCGGGGTTAGCGGCCCTGGCATGACAGGATTACTGCAAGCAAA
>DAIMDJ010000523.1:0-1985 GCA_036725905.1 Terriglobales bacterium | reverse complement strand
GCACCGCGTGCGACCATTCTTGGCGTTTCTATTTTTCTGATGGCGATTACGTGGCTGGTCTTCGGGGAGACGCTGCGCCACCCGTCCATCAACTTTGATGATCAAGAATATGTCTTCGAAAATCCCAAAATAAACACAGGTTTAACTTCAACCGGCGTTCTCTGGGCTTTCACACATTCCCATGCCGAGAACTGGCACCCGCTTACTTCGATCTCGCACATGCTGGATTGCCAGCTGTTTGGACTGCAGGCTGGGTGGCACCACTTCACTAATGTTCTACTGCACACGGTCGCCGTGATCCTGCTTTTTCTTGTATTTCGAGAAATGACAGGCGCGATTTGGCGCAGCGCGTTTGTCGCGGCGGTGTTTGCGATTCATCCATTGAGGGTAGAATCGGTTGCGTGGATTGCGGAACGGAAAGATGTCCTCAGCGGCGTGTTTTTTATGCTCACGCTGGGCGCTTATGTTCGTTACGCCCGGGAGCCGTCAAACATCCGCTACCTAATTGTTGCTGTGCTTTTCGGGCTTGGCCTGATGACCAAGTCGATGCTCGTGACGCTTCCTTTCGTCCTCCTCGTCTTAGACTACTGGCCACTCGGCCGCTTCGTGCACGTCTCCCCAGCGAAGCCAAAACCTAAAAACGGATTCGCTCGTTGGTGGGGCCATAGGTCCAGCCCCACACGACTGATTCTGGAAAAGATTCCTCTGATCGCGCTCTCCGTCGCTTCTTCCATAATCACACTTTTCGCCCAAAAACGCGCGGCTATTTCTGTCGAGTTTTTACCGCTCGTGTGGCGAATGAACAATGCGTTTGTTAGCTACGTCGCCTACATGTGGCAGATGGTTTGTCCGATCCGCCTGGCTCTCGTTTATCCCCACCCCGAATATCGCCTGTCGCTTTGGGGCGTCGCTCTCGCCATCGCATTCTTAACCGGGGCCACCGCAGTTGTGGTGGCTTTCAGGAGGAAACATCCGTACTTGATCACGGGGTGGCTTTGGTACGTCGGAATGCTTGTGCCCGTAATCGGCATCGTCCAAGTTGGAGCTCAAGCGCGAGCAGATCGCTACACTTACCTTCCGCAGATCGGTCTTTACCTGATCGCGACTTGGAGTATCGCGGATTTGTCTGTTGCGTGGCGCTACCGCCGCCAAATCCTTGGCGTTGCTGCCGCAATAGTAATTGCCGGTCTGGCATGGTTAGCGTGGATTCAGAACACGTATTGGCGTGATAGTGAGGCCCTTTGGACTCGCACACTTGCCGTTACATCCCATAACGATGTCGCACATGCGAGTTTCGCCGACTTTCTTCTGAGACGTGATCGCATCGACGAAGCAATTTCTCATTCTGAAGAAGCGTTAAGGATTCATTCTCGCAACGGGAGTGCCCACAACACGCTAGCGTTTGGCCTGTTCCGGAAAGGCCGCGTGGACGAGGCAGTCGCTCATTGGAAAGAAAGTCTGGAAATCAGGCCAGACGATATCAATGCCCAGGCCTACCTGGCCTGGGTGCTCGCTACCTCTCCAGATGCGTCGCTCCGGGATGGCGCCAAGGCGGTTGAGTTGGCGAAAAAGGTGCTCGAGCATGCCGGCAATGCGGACGTAGTCGTTCTTCGAACCCTGGCGGCAGGGTATGCGGAGAGCGGCCGGTTCTCTGAGGCCATCGAGACGGCTCAACAAGCCCTCCAACTGGCAATCCCTCAGGATAACTCCGCTTTGATCTGGGATCTTCAATTAAACATCACCAATTATCAGAGAAACCGTCCACTGCGAGACCCGGGAGCTTTGAATAAGACTCCGGCAGTGGAATCCGGCAATCACAACTGACGGTAAATTCGGTGAGATGGTGAAATGGAGAATTCGCAGCTGGCGTGGCATCGCCAAGCTCCAATCCAAACCCTCAACCGTCAGCGATAATTGCCCAATACTTCACTCCATCACCTCGATTTTTATGACCGGGTGAATTTCCCGCGCCTTCGAGAAAATCG
>DAIMDJ010000522.1:0-1988 GCA_036725905.1 Terriglobales bacterium | reverse complement strand
GACCTGCGCGCCTGGAACAGCGCACATCGCATTCCAATTCTTTACGTCACTCACGATCGCGAGGAAGTCTTTGCTCTCGGCGAGCGTGTGCTGGCATTAGAGAAGGGGCGAATTATTACGCAAGGCACGCCGCACGAAGTTATGACCGCGCCACGCCAGGAACTAGTAGCGCAGCTTGCGGGATTTGAAAATATTTTTGACGCTACCGTGATCGCCACACACGAAGATCGTGGCACGATGACGTGCCGCCTGGGTGATAGCGATGTTGAGCTTGAAACGCCCATGGTGCGGGCTGAGATCGGAACTACACTGCGAGTTGGAGTCCGCGCTGGCGACATCCTCCTGGCCACAATCAAGCCTCAAGGGCTCAGCGCGCGCAACCTGCTTCCAGGCATGCTGGTTTCGGCGGAACAACGCGATGTGCGAGTAATCGCGAAAGTCGATTGCGGAGTTGAGATGGAAGTCCATCTCACGCTGGCAGCCCGCGACTCGCTGGATCTCAAGCGCGGTGCTGAGATTTGGCTGGTTCTAAAAACTCATTCTTGCCATTTGATGGCGAAATGACTGGTGCCAACCGCTATTCGTTCATCACAAGCACAATCCTGCCGGCGAGGCGCACTGTTTCCAGTTATGTAAGAGCTTCGCTGGCCTGGTCCAGCAGTGGCGGCGGTATGCTTCTCGATGTTAAGCGTCTCTTTTGACTCTCTCAGAACTGCGGATTGCATATCCTGAGCGGTTTCTCCTCATCCGTGCCCCTACGGTGAAAACTCAGAACCACATGGGTCACAGAGGATAACTCCGAGCAGGAGATGGAAAAATTCTTGCAGCCTTTAATTTAGCACGAGTTTTCCACCGGCGATTTGTGTACAATGCGTCGAACTGAGTCGCGCTTCGATCTCTTCGGGTTTCTGTGGAGCTCAAAAGCGGGACAACGGCAACCTCCCCCCTTAGTTCGGTTTTAGCGTGCCCAAAAACCAAAAAAATCCGGGAGAAGTAAATGAGACCGTGCCTTCGCCACTTCTGCTGCGTCTTGCTGTTCTCTGTTTTGAGTCTCCCAGCTCTAGCCGCCAAAATCCCAGTCGGTGTGATGAGATATGAGGGAGAAACCCCAGACGGTTCAAGCATCTTTCATATCCTCTTGAGCCCGCCTGCGGGAATAACCTTTGACAAGCTTACACCATCGTTTTTCACCGACGGAAATGGGCGTAGCTTCGCCCTGCCATCGCCTCAGCCTGCTCCTCCGCCGCTGTATGATTTTCTTTTCCTCACGACTCCGGACTCCGGCTTTACCAGTTGTCCCTGCCATTCGGCGACCTTCCTGTTCTCGGCACCTGTGCGGACCAAGGTCAGCTATCGTGGGGAGACGTTTGTGCTGACCCGGATCTCGGCCAGCTTTCTTGATCCCCCTCGGGGCAGCCGATTTCTTGTTCCGCAAGAGTCGGCTACGATTTATTTGATTACCCTGCAGTAGAACGAGTGACGAAATGGGGTAGTGGTGCAGTTTGCTGTCAGTTGGCTTTGCGTTTGGATCTAGGCTTGCGGAGTAAGTAGCGCCTCTCCATGCGGTTCATCTTGCGGCCTGTGACCTGGCGAAAGATGCGCTCAATTGGAGTCTCGGTGCGGTGCTTACGAGGGAACACGCTTCAGCCCTTTCCTGAGGTTATGCGGCGACCTTTAAGCGCGGCGACCTTTAAGCGAAGTGGTGTTATTCGGATGGAAGCAAGTTTAGAAAAGGTTGCCACGATATTTTTGTATAGCAGTGCTTAATTTGAGCCTTAACTGCCGCCTTCAGTCTTTCCCATGCAACTTGTCAAGCGTGGAGACGATCACTATCAGCAGCTTGGCAACGAAGACGTGACCATCGGTTGCGCGCCAAACTGACGTGCGATAATTTATTGTCATCCGGTCTGGCCCCGTAGCTCAGATGGATAGAGCAGCAGTTTCCTAAACTGCGTGTCGGCAGTTCGACTCTGCCCGGGGCCTCCACT
>DAIMDJ010000521.1:0-2000 GCA_036725905.1 Terriglobales bacterium | reverse complement strand
CAAGATGGGCTTCGGCAAAATGGGCAAGCTGCTGTACCGGATTCGCCTGCGTAATTGAGAGAGCCGCGGCACTCTCTGTGTTGCCAATGCTATACTCCTTAGCCGAACTTCCCCAAGGAGACTACCCATGAAATTTACGACCACATTGGTGGGCTTCTGTGTGCTCGCTCTTGTTTCACTTACCAATGCCCAGACCAAAGTCTCGGGAACGGCGCAATGCGGCAAGCCGGATGCTCAGCAGAAAGTTGATGTTCCCGATCATCCTGGCCACGCGATCTCCATGAGCCAGGCCAAGTGCACTTGGAGCAAACCTATGGAAGTCGCGGGACTGAAGAGCAAGGAGGGTGTTACAACGGACATGAACGACATTCGTGGCGACACCGCGCATGGTCACGGGTATTACGTGGATACGATGGAGAATGGCGACAAAGCTTTCGTCAGCTTTCAAGGCACCGCGTCGATGAAGGACAATACATCGGAAGGAAAATGGAATTACACCGGAGGCACGGGAAAGCTGAAAGGCATTAAAGGACAAGGCACCTACAAAGGCAAAGGCGCTCAGGACGGCACCGTCACGTTCGATGTCGAGGGCGAATACACGCTTCCGAAGTAGCTGGTAAGATCAATAACAAGAAGAAGGTGGGCTACGGCTCACCTTCTCTCGCTTGACCTGTGGTCTAGCGGTGATTCATTCCCGTACCAGGAGATACTTATGTCAGCACCCAGCCGGCGCCCTGAAATCCGCCGGCGCCGCACTCGTAAAGAGAAGATTGCCATTCTACGCAAACGTTACGCGGCTGCCGCCACTGATGCCGACCGCAGTCGCCTCGCCGCAAAACTGCAGCGCCTGGGCCTGAATTCCCCCGGTCATCCGCTCCTGAAAAATGTATAGGTGAAGAAATCTACGAGTTCACAGCGCGTGGAATCACGTCAAGGTCATCCC
This sequence comes from Terriglobales bacterium, assembly GCA_036725905.1. Lineage (GTDB taxonomy): Bacteria > Acidobacteriota > Terriglobia > Terriglobales > Acidobacteriaceae > QIAB01. The sequence continues at coordinate 1,057 of DAIMDJ010000521.1, read as the reverse complement.
GCTCCGGCGAACTCGCCCGCGGATTTCCAGCGACATCCTCATATACTTTGAGCAGTTGCCGCGCCGAATCGTCCCACGAGAATTTCGTCGCCTGCTCATACCCGCGATGTTTGAGCTTTTCCCGCAGCGCCTGATCCACCAAAACGCGGTGCAAGGCGCGCATGATCTCAAAGACGTTCTCCGGGTTCACTAGCACCGCGGCATTGCCCACGACTTCTGGCAACGACGAGCTATTGGAGGTCACTACGGGCGTGCCATGTGCCATCGCTTCCAAAGGCGGCAGGCCGAAGCCCTCGTACAAGGAAGGAAATACGAATGTCTTCGCCGCATCGTAGAAAATCCGCAAGACTTCAATTGGAACAAATCCCATGAAGCGGACATCGTTCTGCACACCGCTACGAATCACGGTGCGCCGCAAGTCTGGGTGTTTCGAAAGTTCGTCACCAATAATGATGAGCTTCAGATCGGGAAATTTATCTTCCTTCTCCAGTTCCGTTTTGAGCGCTGAAAACGCCTCAATGATCCGCACTACGTTTTTGTGCGGGCTGATTCGCCCCGCATAAAGCAGAAACGGATAGGTCACCAGATACCGCTCTGCCAGCAACTGCCGGTCGGCATCAGTGGCGTGTCCGCGCAAAAACCGTTCGTCAATCGCATTGTAGATCACGTCAATGCGTCCGCCGGGTATGCCAAACAGCTTCTCGATCTCGCTTTTGGTGAACCTGGAAACTGCAAACACCCGTGCCGCTCCTTTGAGCACTCGTCGTGTGAGATGGAAGTGCAGTGAACGGCGAATGTCCGAGTGTTCGCGAGCCCGGTACATGTGCTCCAGCACATCGTGCACGGTCATGACATAGGGACACGGCAGGTTGCGAGGAATCCAAAATAAATTAGGAATATGCACTAAGTCGCAGTCAAGGCGTTTGAGCGTGGCCCGGCAATCCAAGTAACCTTTCACCGTGGAATCAAGATGCAGCAGCGGGACGGTATGGAAATTCAGCGGGAGTGCGCCGATCTCAGCGACCACATTATCTACGAATGTATAGGTAGTTTCGCT
>DAIMDJ010000520.1:0-2027 GCA_036725905.1 Terriglobales bacterium | reverse complement strand
GGCCCAGAGGAATGACCGTCCTGCCGGAGCAATCCGGCAGACAGAATTCGGCTTATAAGTTCAGCTGCCACGTTTTCTCAGGTCCTTCGACTTCGCTCAGGATTTCGCCAGCGTGCTCCCGTCAGCGCTGGGCCAGAATCGGGTGTGATCGCGGGTCGTCGCGGGAAGGCGTGCCCACTATTTGGACGTGCTGGCCGTTCGTATGAAGCATCGGGATCCAATGAGTTTTCTTTCCGTCTCGACTCCTGCTTTCTAAAATCAGGAAAGATGGGCAGCCTCTCGGGGGGGTGGCCCGGTCCGATGACCTTTTTTGTCGTGCTCGCATCATTGGTAATGGCACTGCACTCCTGTTCATTCTATGGGTGGTGTTCGGAGCCCTCTTGACCCATCGCCGACCGCTGTTGCGTTGGCTGCATCTTGCCTCGCTCGTCTGGGCCATCGCGGTGGAAATCCTGCCCTGGGCTTGCCCGCTAACCGCAATGGAAAACTGGCTGGAGGTCCACGCCGGGGGCGCCACTTATGAGGGTGGATTTCTCTTCCACTATTTGGACATGCTGGTCTATTCCAATGTGCCGCCCGGCCTGCTGACCGCGTGCGGCGTCGCGGTTTGCCTATTCAATCTTGGAATCTACATTGCGCGTTACCGGCGTCGGCACGTTGCAGGCTGGTAAATCGGATACTTCCGCGAAAACGGGTGTAAGATAGTGCCCGAGAAAGCTGGCTTCATCCTACGTAGTGATTTGGCGGGCCCGGGAGCCAGTATTTTTGCCGCCAATTTTTTCCCATGAGCGGCTCCTGGCGCCTCCCTGAAGAGGGGGAGCTATGCATCACCGAACTGAATCTGGCCTATCGAGTCGTTCTCGCAAGTTTGTTTTGCTGCTGGTACTTCTCGCAGTTGTTTTTGGAGCGCCGGCGCTTGCGCAGAAGAACCGAACCGCTCCAGCGAGCCCACCCAAGTACGACCTGAAAACCGAGGCGAAGTTTAAAGGGACGGTGGCGGACCTGCAGCTGCCGCCAAAAGGAAGCGAGAAGGAAATTGCGCACCTCGTGCTGAAAAATGGCGCGGACGCGGTCGATGTTTACTTATGTCCCCAGGCCTTTCTGGCGGACATGGGATTTAGCTTCAGCAAGGGTGATGAAATCGCGCTCACCGGCTCGAAAGTCAAACAGGGCGAAGCTGATCTCATCCTTGCGCGCGAGGTGGTAAAGGGTAACGACACGCTGGTGCTCCGCGACGAGAAAGGAAGCCCCGTCTGGAGCTGGCGCCGTTGACCTCAGCAGCCTCATCTCCGATGTGCCAGGGAGTTCGGGAATGCAAGATTACCTACACAGCCACTGTTGCCCGCGCTGCCGCTGCATACGGGTCGTACTGCGCATCCGGGTAGAACGAACCGCGAAACAGCGCCGGTTGCATAGAGACCGCGCATCTCTGGACGTGCACTGCATCAACGAACGTATGCGGAACTGAGGGATCACCCCAATCCCCACCCCAAATCAACCGGTGATCGTGAGCAAGCTTTCCCAGGAAAGAGAAGTCTCCTTTCCACGAAGGCTCCCCCGCGACCGCTTTCACCAGATCACACGCCAGGCCGTAGTGATGCACGCCCACCACCCGCAGCTTTGAGGCTCCTTGATTGAAAAGTTCCTGTTGCCGTGCCTGGCTGCGATACGTTTCAAATACCATCAACTCGATTCCCAGGGCGCGGGCGTCTTGCAAAATGTTTGCTATTGCAGCGCGAGTGACCGGCTCGATCAGTTCCGGATCAGCCACACGTTTCGCACTGTTAAATCTGGCATCATTCTTAATGACATCTTCGTAGAAGCTGGGCATGTTGCCTCCTCGATTGCGACACACTGCACAATCGGTGTCGCGGCTATGCGTCAGTGGGTGTTACTTACAGGAAGGCTCGCGCCGGGCGGTGCAGTTCGGCAGAAGGGGCCGCCGGAACCGAGGCACAGGCATACTACCTGTCAGTCCCCGTATTCCCCCTCTGGATTTTCTGCCACTCTAAGGCTATGTCAGGGGA
>DAIMDJ010000519.1:0-2033 GCA_036725905.1 Terriglobales bacterium | reverse complement strand
CGTTGCGAATCGCTGACCTGCATCGCTACGTGACGGAGCTGCCAGAGTTCAAAGACGATGCCAAGAAATCAAACGAAGGCAAGCTGGAAGCGATCCAGATGGCATGGCAAGCGGAATTCTTGGATCGCACGCAGGGTTAGTTGCAGTCTGATCAAGCGCGGGACGGGGCTTGGCAGCCGAGGGCTGCAGACCCACAATTGCCTACCCAACCGCTACCGGCACTGGCTCTTCCACACTCGCCTCCCGCAGAAACTTCGCCGCTTCCTCCGGAGGAGTGGGATTGATGTAGAAACCCGTTCCCCATTCGAATCCTGCGGTCTTGGTCAGCTTTGGCATGAATTCGATGTGCCAGTGGTAATGATCGTTCGTGGGATCTTGCACCGGGGACGTGTGGATAACAAGGTTATATGGAGGGTTATCTAAGACTCGGTCAGCTTTGGTGAGCAGCAACTTCAACGCCTTCGCCAGATTTTCAAACATGTGCGAAGAGGAGTTCTCAAACGCCGACTCATGCTGCTTTGGTAGAATCCAGGTCTCAAACGGAAAACGCGGAGCGTATGGGGCCAGTGTCAGGAAGTCTTCATTTTCTGCGACGACCCGAATACCCGCTTCGGTCTCTTGTCGAATCACGTCGCAAAACACGCACCGCTCTTTGTAGATGAAGTACTGCTTAGCGCCTTCAATTTCTTCAGTCAGGTAAATTGGCAGCATGGGCAAGGCAATTAACTGAGAGTGCGCATGCTCTAGCGAGGCGCCAGCAGCCTCGCCGTGATTCTTGAAAATCAAAATGTACTTGAAGCGCCGGTCTTTTTTTAGGTCGAGAATGCGATCTCTAAAAGTCCACAAGACGTCTTCGATTCGTTTGGGAGGGAGCGTGGCCAGCGTAGCGTTGTGATCCGGGGTCTCGATGATGACCTCGTGCGCTCCGATGCCGTTCATCTTGTCGAACATACCCTCGGCTTGGCGGTTCAGGTTGCCTTCGATGCCTAGCGCGGGAAATTTGTTGGGAACCACTCGAACCGTCCAGCCGGGAGTATCGCGCTGGGGCGGAGGCCCGCCATTCGGGTTAGGCCGATACGCCTGAATCTCGGGTGGTGTCTTGTTCTCGTTGCCGTAACAGAAAGGGCAGAAACCGCCCTTAATTTTCACTCCCTCGCGCGCGAAATCGGTGGGACGTTTTGCGCGATCCGTCGAAATAATGACCCAGCGTCCTACAATTGGATCTTTTCTAAGTTCGGGCAAGTATGAATCCTTTCCTAAACAGCTAACAAATGACCAGCATCAACAATCAAGCTTACTAAAACGTTATTTTACGACACAGGGAAGGCATTCTGGAATAACTCGAACGCCGGCTGGCTGGATTGGTTTTCATAATACACGCTAAGTACGTCGAACCGAAACTGGCACGAAGGTGGTAGATGGTGCAGATACTCGCGAGCAACGGCCGCAAGCTCGCGCTGTTTGCTGCGATCCACCGCCGCTTCGGCAGGTTTCACGTCGCGCGTGGTGCGCGTTTTGACTTCGACAAAGCATAGAACGTCTTTGTCCCAGCCGATCAGGTCGATCTCTCCGCGCCGGCGGGGGGAGCGGAAATTGCGCGCCACCATCACGTAGCCAAGGCTTCCTCAAATGAAAATAAGCGTCTTCTTCGCCATGACGGCCTATGCGCTGGTGCGCGGGACCGGTGCTCCCGGGTAGAGTCTTGCCTGACAGCCAATCTAAAGCTCGAATCGTGGCATGGGTGAGACGACCAGAAGACATCGGAGCAAACGTCCAATTTGCGACCGCTGATTATATTTCGGCATGGCAGGTTCCGATGTGACGGATGTCACAAGGGAGTTTTGCTTCGGCGCGCCTGAAGCCCATTTGGCGGCGGAAAAAGAAAGGGCCCGCGTTTTCGGCGCGGACCCTCTCAGAAGCAAACGACTATTGCTGCATAGCGGCCTGGATGTCGGTAACATGCAGAGTGCTCGTCGCCTTGTCCAGATTGCCACTTACCTTTACCTGCTTGCCTTCGAACTGCTTGGCTTTGT
>DAIMDJ010000518.1:0-2033 GCA_036725905.1 Terriglobales bacterium | reverse complement strand
CCCTGGTAGCCTCATTGCATTGTTGATTGCCTAGCCCCAGTTTACGAGTTAGCGCAATCCTTTCCGCGTAAGTCTTTTTAGTGCAGGCACTTACTCGCACGCATTGCTATGCCCTAAATATCTGCTTCTAATATCGCATGTTTCCCCAATAAGATTGACTTTTTTCGCTTGACTTTCGCCACTACTATGCCCTAAATATAAAGGACCCTTAACCTGACGCCACATGCAAAGACTCGAAGCCAAGTCCATCCATGGCCGCACCTATTATTACCTCTCTCAGTGGGGGTGGAAAAACGGCAAGTGCCGTCGCCTTTCCCAAAAATACCTCGGGAAACTCGAAGACCTTGCCCAAGCCGTTCAGGGCACTGGCCCCGCTCCCGAATACGCCGTGGTCCTGGACTGGGGTTTGCCGCAGGCCCTCTGGCGCGAGGCGGACCGAGCCCAAGTCGTCGAGCACGTCAATCAACTAGGCCCTAAGCGCGCCCAGGGGCTGAGCACCGGTGATTACATCCGTCTGGCCGCGATCAACCGCGCTTGCGAACCGGTCAGCAAACAAGCGATGTGGGATTGGGTTTCCCGCACGTCCCTGCCGCGCGTTTGGCCCGCGGCTTCGGCGGCGCAACTGACTTCCCAGCATTTCTGGGATCACATGGAGCGTATCCAACCCGAGACCGCCCAGGCCATTTGGCAGCAACTCATCGCCGCCGTCTTGCAACGAGAGCAGATCGCATTGTCACAGATCTGTTATGACGGCACCAACTTCTACACCTTCATCGACACTTTCAATCTTCAAAGCCAACTGGCCAAACGGGGCAAGAACAAGCAAGGGCGGTCCAATCTTCGGCAAGTCAGCTATGCGCTGTTCTGCACGACCGATGAACACCTGCCACTGTTTTACGACGTTTATGAAGGCAACCGCAACGATGCAAAACAGTTTCCGCAGGTGTTGGAGAAGTTTCAGCGTTGGCTCAAAGAGCGGGCTGGTTCCACGTGGACGGCGACTAAACCGACGCTCATCTTCGACAAAGGAAATAACTCCGCCGACAACTTCGCCTTGCTGGACACTCTGGAACTGCCCTATGTGGGCTCGGTCAAACTGGATGAACATCCCGATTTGGCAACCGTTTCCAACCAGGATGCCCGCTGGCAGCCCGCCACGGAGCCCGGTTGGGAAGGGACGAAGAGCTGGCGTACCCAGCAGGTGGTGTATGGAAAAGAGCGCACCTTGGTCATGACTTACAACCAGAACTTGTTTGATCGCCAATGGGCCACCGTGCAGAACGATCTGGCCCAGGCGCTGAGCCAACTAGCCTGCGTGCAGCGAAACCTCCAAGACCGAGCCGCCGGCCTCCTTAAGGGAGGCACCGCACCGACGCGGGAATCGGTCGAGCGCAAGTGCCAGCAGATTCTTCACCGGCAGCATTTGCGCCAACTGGTTCAGACCACCGTCATCCTGAACGCGGCGGCTGTTCCGCAATTGAGCTATCAATCCGATCCCCCCGCGCAGGAGAAACTAAGGGATACTTATCTGGGCAAAACCCTGCTGATTACTGGTCACCAGGAATGGAGCGATGTCCAAGTCATTCGGGCGTATCGGAGCCAGTTCGTGATCGAGGAAATTTTTCACGAGATGAAAGACCGCCACATTGGCGCCTGGTGGCCGCTGCACCACTGGACAGACAGCAAGATCCAAGTCCACGGCTTGTATTGCACGATTGCGGTGCTGCTCCGAGCGCTGCTGTGGCGGCGAGCACGCCAAGCCGGTTTGCGCTTATCGATGAGCGGTTTGCTGAAAAGCCTGAGCCGAATCCGCCAGGTGATTAACATCTACCCGAGCAAGCGCGCACGCAAACCCGGCGCTGAACAAGTGGTGCTGACCAAACGAGATGAGACCCAGGAGAAGCTGATCGAAATATTCGGACTCCCATCTCAAAAACACTCGATTTAGGGCATAGAACGCCCCGGCTGTAAGTCGTTGGTCAACAACTAATTCCGAGGCGCCCTTGAAATAACTCGTAAACTGGGGCTAGGAA
>DAIMDJ010000517.1:0-2056 GCA_036725905.1 Terriglobales bacterium | reverse complement strand
TAGCAGCCTCGTAAAGCGGCGCGGGCGCCCATCAAGCTCAGCGAGGCGAAAGACTCGCAGTGATGCACTATTGCCCCAAGATCAGTGGCAGCCCGTTTTTGCTGTTTCCGATTACCACTACTTTCGAATTGCTGCTTTTGGCCAAGGTCTCGGTTGCTTCAATCCCTTTCCACTCCAGCAACTGCGGGCTGATTCCCTGGGCTACAATCTGCTGAAAATCGCGAATGCCGGCGGCTTCAATCCGCTTGCGCTGCGCTTCCTGCGTTTCTTTCTGCAGACGGAAATTCATAGCGAGGGCTTCCTGTTCGGCCTGCTGCTTGGATTCAATAGAACTCTTCAGCGAAGCCGGCAACTGGATATCCCGCAGAAGCACACTCTCCACCGTGATTCCGCGACCCCCAATTTTCTGCACGAGCTGATCGTAGATCTGCTTGGCAACCATCTCCCGCTCGCCCGTGTACAGCGCGTTCGCTGTATGTGATGCAGTAGATTCGCGGATTGCGGCCCGCAGATTCGGCTCGACCAGGACGTCCATGTATCTTGGGCCGATCTTCTGATAAACATCTGCCGCCTTGTCGGGATTCAGATGATAGATGAGCGAGGTATCCAGATTCATGACCAGCCCTTCGCTCGAAGGCACGCTGGCCGATTCCTTGATCTACTGTGTGCGGATTGACATTTCGTTGTTAGACTTGAACGGATACACCAGATGCACACCCTCCGGCAGCACCTCACCGGTGACTCGGCCAAAGAGGGTGAGCACGCCGACGTTTCCGGATTCCACTTTCGCAACCGATGAAAACAGCAATAGCGCCACTAAGAATCCGACAACCGCAATTCCGAGCAGACGGAACGCAGGACTCGGATTCACATCAATCACCCTGCCCCGGCCCTCAGAGAAAATTGTCATAGTTATTCCTCCCCACCTTGATTGTAGTTTGGAGACCCTGGCGCCATAAGTGACTTCAAGAACACGCAGGCCAACTCCGCTCCGCATGCAGTTTCGGTCGCAATTTTCACAATTGACGACACCCGAGAGATACAAGTAGCTATCAGAAATAAATCACGCAAAAATCAGGCTCGCGTTGTGGCGACGAGCAAGGCCTTGCGATTGGATTGCACCATTTCCGGTCACCCCCTTGTGGAGAGGCCGCACTCGCCTGCGGTTAAACGAGATACAACGTTGCCTTTTTGATTGACTCAAAATTTAAAAGGAGTAAAAACATACTCGTTCTTTGACACGTTCTAAAGTTTTCCCGGTTGGTGCGGCGTCCGGGGCTCGAGCGAGGTCACCTTCTACATCGCAAGATGACTGAAGGAAGGCTAGCAAGGGTCTACAGCCAAGCGCTGGTCGAGGCGAACAGGAACACAATGTCAAAGGCAGGATAGAGTCCCGAGGCGTTGAACTGGTTTATCCGGTTGGCGGTAAGCCCGGAGCCCAAGCAAAGATCGCTCGTCGCGCCCGCAAGGGAAAGTGGTGAGGTCAGGTCGGCAAGGGTCTAAAGCGAGCTACTGGCCGAGACGAATGAGTTCAACACCACCTCGGGACTCTTATTTTTGGTAGCAGTACGCCCGTTAGGCGCGTTACACGCATCACATCACTGAGGCGTTCCCCCTCGTGGCCACCGTCAGAAGCAATCCGCGCTTAGATTTCGCAGCCAGCCCCAACCGCTACCGCCCTTCTGACAACGGAGACAAATCTTCCCCACCGCGAAAGCCGATGCAGCGCATCGATCTCTCCCCACGGCTCATGTTGTCGCTCTCCCTCCAATGTGAAAGCATCCAGGCGCAGGACGGGGAAGCAGAAGAATCGATTAACTGGTAACTTGCACCAACGCCTTGTCATTGCAGAATAATTGCCGGAACGACTGGAAGAAGTGCTCGGCGAACGTAGCGCGTTTCTGCTTATCAGGCATCGGTGGTGGGTTTCTGCGCGGATACTCGTCGTAAGTACGCCCATCCAGCTCTCTCCCCGCCTTGGCTTTTCGTACACCGCCCCACTGCTTAAAAAAGAATGGAATTCCGTAACTCCGGCATTGTTCACGGATTGATAGAA
>DAIMDJ010000516.1:0-2076 GCA_036725905.1 Terriglobales bacterium | reverse complement strand
AGGTGATCACCGACCGCGGAATTCCTAAGTCGGATTTGCGCGCACTCAAAAAATCCGGCTTAGAGGTGACCCTTGTCTGAAAAGAGAGGCGATGGATCGTCCTCCCAGGCGATTGTGGTTCCCGGGGCTCATTCGCTGGCAGAAATTCTGTCGCAGCCTCAATTCTGGGGCCGGTGCCTCGAGGCTTTGCAGAGGCCTGGATCGATGGATCTCCAGTGCCAATATTTCCACGATGCCACCGAGTTGTTATTCATCGGCTGTGCCTCAAGCTTCTACATTGCGCTTGCGGCCGCGGCCTCCTGGAAAATGATTACGGGAAGGCGCGCGCGGGCGATTGCGGCTTCGGAGCTGCTCCTGTACCCCAACCTCGTGTTAGCCGATTCATCGGGAGTTGCCGCGGCGGTGATTTCCCGCTCCGGCCGGACGTCTGAGACGGTAAGAGCGGCAGAATTTCTTGAGCGCGAGAAGGACATTCGCACCCTTGCTGTGACCGGAACAAGGACTCAGCCGCTGGATCAGATAGCCAGCAGCACTCTGGGGCTGCCGCCCTGCGACGAAGAAAGCACTGTGATGACACGTTCGTTCACGGCGATGCTCCTGGGCTTGCAGTATCTAGCGGCCATGGTCGCAGGGGATGACGGACTGATCGCCGCGCTGGCCAAGCTACCTGCTGTAGCTGAAAAAGCAATGGGCGCCTTGCATCCTCGGATTCGCGAATTTGTCGCTTCCCATCAGTTCGATGACTATGTGTGTTTGGGGCAGGGTCCCTTCTACGGTTTGGCATGCGAAACCGCACTCAAGCTAACAGAGATGTCAGTTTCTTACGCTCAGAGCTTTCATACCCTGGAATTCCGGCACGGACCGAAGTCAATCGTTAGCCCCAAGACGCTGCTCTTTTTTCTGCTCTCCGAACAAGGATATGACTCCGAATGCGACGTTTTGCAGGAGATGAAAGGCCTAGGCGCAACCATCCTGACAATCGCGAATCACGCGGACAAACGTGCTCGGGAATCTTCGGATCTATTGATTGAGCTTGGCTTTGACCTGCCGGAGCTGGCGCGGCTGGCGCCATATGTTTTCGCCGGCCAGTTCGCTGGTCTCTACACGGGATTGAAGAAGGGCCTCGACCCCGATAATCCGCGGAACCTGAGCCGAGTTGTCATTCTGGACGACGACTGATCTCTCAGACAATTTCACCATGCCACGCTTTGACGTCACCATTGCCGGTGAACTGAACCTTGACCTTATTCTGTACGGTTTGCCTGACGAGCTTCCGCCCGAACGGGAATTGCTTGCGGATCGCATGATGCTCACGCTGGGCAGTTCTTCTGCGATAGTCGCACATAATCTCGCAGCACTGGGCGCTCGCGTTGGTTTCATTTCACGTATCGGCGACGATCCACTGGGCCAGATCGCGCTGGATCGCCTCGCGGCCAGCGGCGTTGACGTATCAAAGGTGCGCAAGGTGCCTGGCGCGACCAAAACTGGGCTTACCGTGCTCCTGCAAAGAGACGCGTGGCGCACCATCATTACCTACGCTGGAACGATCTTCGATCTGACGTTTGAAGACTTAGATCTCGGCTATCTGGGAGACTCACGGCATTTCCACTTGTCTTCGTTCTATCTGCACCGAGGCTTGCGGAATCGGATTGTGGAACTACTACAAAAGATGAAGGCCGCCCGTTTGACGGTTTCTCTGGACACAAACGACGATCCCGACGATCTCTGGCAGGGAAGTTTAATGGAGGCACTCCGTTATGTGGACGTCTTCTTACCTAACGCCCGCGAGGCAAGAAAGATCGCCGGCACCGAAGATGCGGAGGCTGCTCTCCGTTTTCTCGCGAAGCGCGTGCCTCTGGTGGTCATGAAAGTTGGCGCAGAAGGCGCGCTGGCGCAACGCGGAGAGGAACGCTTCAAGTCGCCGGCATTCAGAGTAAATGCGGTAGATTCAATTGGAGCGGGCGACAGCTTCGATGCTGGTTTCCTCCACCAATACCTGCGAGGCGCTGATCTTCCCGCCTGTATGGCTGCGGGGAATTTGGCTGGCGCGTTCTCGACAACCCGTTCCGGAGGAAC
>DAIMDJ010000515.1:0-2108 GCA_036725905.1 Terriglobales bacterium | reverse complement strand
TCGTATTGCGAAAGGACGAGCACCTTTACTTCGGGGTGCTCAACCCGCAATGATTTGAGTAACTCAAGCGCATCGCCGCCCTTCAACCGCAGATCGAGAAGCATCAGATCGGGTTTACGTTGTTCCACGACCCGTTTGGCATCACAAGTATTATCAGCCACGCCAGCGCAGGCGAGATCCGGTTGGCTGTTGATCAACTGCATCAGCCCATCACACAGCACTGGGTGGTCCTCGACGACAGTGATGCGCGACTTCCTCCGAGCTTGGCCTTCCGGTGTCATGGTATGGGACGAACGTGTGCGTCTGCTTGCAGCGGCACACGGCAGGTAACGATCGTGCCTTCGGTGCGATTTGACTGAACTTCACACCAGCCTCCGATGCATTGTGCTCGGTATCGCATGATGCGGAGACCCATTCCATTTGAAGCGGCGCTGCCATCGAACCCCTTTCCGTCGTCTCGTACCGTCAGCGCCATGTTGTCGCCATCAACAACAAGATCGATCTGAACTTTGCGCGCGCGGCCGTGCTCCACCGCATTATGCAGCGCCTCCTGCACGATCCGATAAAGTTGGGCCGCCGCCGGCGCGCTAACCGGGAAGGAGGAAGCGTCCGCTTTCACGTTGGCGGCCACACGGCAATTCCTCCGCACATTCGCGGCAAGCGCTTCCAAAGCCACTTTCAAATCTCCAACTCCATCGGCGCCCTCGAGGCTGCGTGCGGTAAGCCGGGCGTGCCGTGCTGTTTGATTAGCCAGCCGAACGATCGCTGAGGCTTTCTTAGCTTGCGCCGGATGTTCGCCGCGCAGCTCTTGCTCCAGCAGTTTCGCGCTCAGGGCAATGCCCACCAGATGTTGCCCAACACCGTCGTGCAAATCGTAAGCAATCCGCCGTTGTTCGCGGCCGCAACTCTCGATCACCTCGCGCTCCAGTCGGGCCCGCTCGGCGACCTCCTTCTCAAGCAACGCGGTCCTCTGCTGCCTCAGTTGTTCAAGTTCATCGCGCTGCTGCTGGGCTAGAACCTCTGCCTCTTTTCGAGACGTGATATCCAGGCTAACTCCCGTAAGCTGCATCGGTTTCCCATGGTCATCTAGCTGCACGCGGCCACGCGCGGAAATCCAGCGCACACTTCCGTCCTCAAGGACAATCCGATACTCGGCTTCGTAATCTTTGCGCTCTTCGAGCGCCTCCTTCAGCGCCTGCCAGACCTTATCGCGATCATCCGCGTGCCAGCGAGACAAAAGGTCTTCGAATGTGATCCTTCCGGAAACAGGCAAACCCAACTGAGCTCGGCGCGTGCGCGTAACCCAGATTTCATCTTTCTTCAAATCCCACTCCCACATTCCAAGATTAGCCGAGTCGGCAGCTAAGTTGAGCCTCTTCTCGCTTCGTTCCAATTTCTGCGCGAGTTGCGCCGTTTGAAGCATATCGTTACTCAGCTCGTAGCTCATCGCCAGAACAATTCCCGAATATGCGAAGGAGAGAAAAAACGGGACGTTGATGATTCCCCAGATCACGAATGGAACGTGCCACGCCAGAATAGTGCCGAGGATCATGCTGCCGCCGACTACCAAAGCGCGTTGCCGGTCGCCCCGCCGCCAGACGGTAATTGTGGCATCCACAGAAAAGATAAGCAGCAACAGCAGACTGAGATTACTAAGCAGGCCCCAGGGATTCGGCACACCAACCGGTACTGAGACGATCTCGCCCCACCACGAGAAATGGCGGAGGCCTGTAATCACCCGGAAGTTGATATTCGGCGTGGAAATGAAATTGAGAATCAGCACCAGTGTCCGTAGGCCATAGATGCTCCATGCCAGCCATCGTCGTCCGGCACGGAGATAGAGCCGCACGAAAGCCACGAAAGAGAGCGTAAGCACCCATACTGGCACATGGATCCAACGGACGAGCGCAGTGTACTGCCCGACTGTGTTGGCATGAAGCATGGTTAACTCAATGAGCGCGATGACCCCGGCAGCGACAGCGCTACATGAAAACAGCAAATGCGGCCAGCTCTCGCGTTGCTTGCACCAGACCACGAAACAGACTCCCGCGAGCACAAAACACGCACCCGCATTCATCGACCAGACAATAGTGATCCAACTCATCGGA
>DAIMDJ010000514.1:0-2139 GCA_036725905.1 Terriglobales bacterium | reverse complement strand
AAGCGAAACATCATCATGCCGGAGAGAATCACCGAACCGGGATTGATCACATCTTTATCCGCGTATTTCGGCGCGGTGCCATGAGTGGCTTCGAATATCGCGTAGCCGTCGCCGATGTTCGCCCCCGGCGCGATTCCCAATCCTCCCACTTGCGCCGCGCAGGCATCGGAAATGTAATCGCCATTTAGGTTCGGCGTGGCCAGCACGGAATATTCATCGGCTCGTGTGACCACCTGTTGGAAAATAGAATCGGCAATGCGGTCATTGATCATCAGCTTTTTCTTCCACCCGCCTTTGCCGTGTGTAGGATAGATCCCATCCAGCACCGCCTTAACTTCTTTGTATACCGACTGCCGGAACTCCTCCGTCGCAAACTCCATGCCGGGCTCAATCATGGCGGCATTCTGCTCGGCTGTGAGGTTGGGATTTTTATCTTTATTATCCAGAATCCAGCTCTCACGTTCAGTCACGACCTGATCACGAAACTCCTCAGTCGCCAACTCGTATCCCCATTTGCGAAATGCACCTTCAGTAAACTTCTGAATGTTCCCTTTATGCACCAGGGTTACAGTCCTGCGGCCATCCTCCAAGGCGAACTTGATCGCCATCCGCACCAGCCGCTTTGTGCCCGTCACCGAGATCGGCTTAATTCCCACACCCGAATCAACCCGAATCTGCTTCTTGCCTCCTTTGAGCATTTCTTTATTCAGGAATTCGATCAACCTTGCAGCTTCAGGTGTTCCCTGCTCCCACTCGATGCCCGCGTAGACATCCTCCGTATTCTCGCGGTAGATGACTATATCCATGCGCTCGGGATGCCGCACCGGCGACGGCGTTCCTTTGTAATACTTCACCGGACGCACGCATGCGTAAAGGTCCAGAATCTGCCGCAACGCGACATTTAACGACCGAATGCCTCCTCCAACGGGAGTTGTCAACGGACCTTTGATCGCCACCCGAAATTCACGAATCGCGCTTACGCTTTCATCAGGCAACCAGGTATCGAATTTCGCCTTGGCTTTTTCGCCGGCAAACACTTCATACCAGACAACGCGGCGCTTGCCGTTATAAGCTTTCTCCACTGCCGCATCGAAAACTCGCGACGACGCTCTCCAGATGTCCCGCCCCGTCCCATCGCCCTCGATAAATGGAATGATCGGATTATCAGGCACCTGATAACGCCCGCCACTGTAAGAAATACGTGCGCCATTCGCAGGAACTGCCACACCGTTGTATGAAGCCGGCATCAACCACCTCCGCTATGAATCGGGAAACTGACAATTATAAAGGTTGGCAAGAAAGACGGGAGACTCGCGGGATTACCAAAGACTCAGCCGAGGAGCTTCAACTCCTCCCTGAACCATTACAATGCTGAATAATGTCTCGAAACTCCTCGCGTGTGCCACTTGATTTCTGGTTACGTATTTCAATTTTCGCCCTAGGAACTTGGCTCGGATGCGCGAGTTGCGCGGCAGCCCAGCAGCTCACAATCCCGGAAAATCCCAGCGTCTCAGAGCCCTGGGCCCATTCTGCCATGCCGGTGATCATCGAGCCTGCGACTAGGCCTGAGGCCCCGGTTCACCCCTTCTGGGATCGCACAAACATGTCTCTATTCTCCGGCGTCTCAATATTCCGTGGT
Organism: Terriglobales bacterium; assembly: GCA_036725905.1. Lineage (GTDB taxonomy): Bacteria > Acidobacteriota > Terriglobia > Terriglobales > Acidobacteriaceae > QIAB01. Next base: position 500 of record DAIMDJ010000514.1, on the reverse strand, counting down.
CTCGATTACGCATCCACCCGCAACATGCAGGCCCGCGGTCGTGAGGAGATATTGCTGCCAGATGATGTGGTCAACAACTCGGCAGGCTTCGCCAGTGTAGAAGCCGCGGCCAGCGCCACATCCGTCGGGCTTTCCTATTGGATGCATCGCACCGGTCATCACAAACTGGAGCGCTGGGTTTCCATCGCTCACATCAGCGTTACCGGGTTCGGCGCCGCTCGCAACTATGCTCTGAAGTCTAAGCATCCTCCGGGAGCGCGATAAGCAGGATCGTTCATCGGAAACTCTGCTTCGACGTATACTAGGCCGTAGAGTTTGAGTGAACCTTAGCGGAACAAATCACGTATTCCGCCCAGGAGACGCACATGCCTCGATCTCTGTCCCGCCTTGGTATTTTGCTCATAGTTTCGACTTTTGCGCTGCCTGCGCTAGGCTTCGCCGAACACAGTCACGAGCGCTTCCAGATGAACCGCGATATCCGTGTCGAGCAGAACGACAAG
>DAIMDJ010000513.1:0-2143 GCA_036725905.1 Terriglobales bacterium | reverse complement strand
GGCAACGATTAGTGCTTGAGCGCAATCCTTACTATTGGAAATCGGACGCTCAAGGCAATCGACTGCCTTACGTGGATGAACTCGTATTTCTATTCGTGCCAAACGCAGATGCCCAGGTCCTGAAGTTCCAGTCGGGTGAAACGGATATGATCAGCCAGTTGGGTGCGGAAAATTTCTCCGTATTATCGCGACAGCAGCGCGGGTATACCATGACGGACGCCGGACCCGGCCTGGAGTACAACTTTCTCTTCTTCAATCTGAATGACGCCGGCGAAAAAACATCGCCGGAGATGCAGCGGAAACAAAAATGGTTCCGCGAAGTGAAGTTCCGGCAAGCGGTTTCCGCTGCCGTGGATCGCGAAGCGATCGTTCGTCTCGTCTACCAGGGGCGCGGCGCCGCCCTATGGGGCCTGGTCGCACCCGGCAATCGCCGATGGGGAAATGAAAAACTCCCGCATCCCGCGTGGTCCTTCGAGCGCGCACGCGCACTACTCAAGGAGGCCGGCTTTTCCTGGAGCAATGGTCCCAACGGAGAATCAACGCTCCTGGATTCAGACGGGAAGCCCGTGGAATTCTCCATCCTCACCAGCTCTTCGAACGCGGACCGCGCCAAGATGGCGGCGCTCATCCAGGACGACTTGAAGCAGCTCGGAATGCGCGTCCAGGTTGTGCCGCTCGAGTCTCGCTCTCTCCTCGATCGTGTCACGCAGAGCAGGGACTACGATGCCTGTATCATGGGGATAGCCAGCTATGATGCGGACCCGAATTCAGATATCAGCGTCTGGCTATCGAGCGGCGGATTGCACTTATGGAATCCCTCGCAGGCGCATCCCGCCACTCCATGGGAAGCCGAAATCGACCGCCTGATTGAGGAACAAATGTCCGCGCGCACTTTCGAACAGCGGAAGAAGCTCTATGACCGCGCGCAGGAGATCCTCGCTGAAAATCAGCCGATGATATTCCTGGCGAGTCCGAACATTCTTGCAGGCGCGAAGAATTCCATCGGCAATTTCCGTCCCGCCGTCCTGGAACCTTACGTACTCTGGAACGTGGAGCAGCTCTATCTCAAGAATGGGACGGAGAATGCGACTCGATGAGCCCCTCGTTGACCAAGGCCAAGAAGCCGCCGGCCGCGTGGAACGACACACGCCTCGTCAAAGCATGTCTCGCAGGTGATGAGGATGCGTGGGCGTCGCTCATCGACAAGTATAAGGCACTTATTTACTCAATCCCCGTGAAATACGGATTGTCGCGGCAGGAAGCCGCGGACGTATTTCAGGCAACCTGTACGGAGCTTCTCGTGCGTCTGCCCGAATTGCGCGAGCCGCGCGCGCTGCCCAAGTGGCTGATGCAAGTGGCGCACCACGAATCTTACCGGTGGAAGCGGTATAGTCAGCGCGTGGTGAGCCGCGATGGGGAGACAGATCTTGCGGAGCCTGCAACGCCCGCGATCGCCGATAATCTGGTTCAGCAGACACAGGAAGAGCAAATGCTGCGAGAGGCCATGGCGATGCTGACGCCACAATGTCGTCGTCTGGTCGAGCTCTTGTTCTTTGAAACTCCCTCGCGGCCGTACACGGAAGTTGCGGCGGAACTTGGCCTGGCTGTCGGCTCTATTGGATTTACACGCCAGAAATGTCTCGAGCGGCTGCGCGCGCAACTCGAACAACTGGGTTTTGGCTGATGCCCGCAACTCAAAAGAAAAACTCTACGGACTCCTTGATCGCCGAGCTGGGGCAATTATCGAGCGAATCAGCCCGCCGCAAGTTCCTTGTCCAACACAAGACCCTGCTTCGTCAGGATATTGTCGAGCGTCTCGCCCAACTGGTCTGGGAAAAGGTTCGCATAAGCAGACAAGAAGCGTTCCACCTGGCCGAGGCCGCCGTGCTCATCGCGAAGCGTCTGCGTCGCAAAGAAGCTTTGGCGCTTGGCTTGCGTGCAATGGCCAACGCTCTCTATTCCTCTGGGGATAATCGCGCTGCCATCGAGCATCATCAGCAAGCTATCCGGCTTTATGAATCGTTGGGCAATTGGAACGAAGCCGCGCGAACTTTAAGCGGTTCTATCCAACCGATGATCCTGGTGGGGGAGTACGACCAGGCATTTCAGGCCGCGGAGCGTGCTAAGGAGATATTTACTCGTC
>DAIMDJ010000512.1:0-2144 GCA_036725905.1 Terriglobales bacterium | reverse complement strand
GATCCCAAATGGGTGATGATGGCCCCAGTGAGCGCAGTAAGAAAAATCTGGGAGAAGACCGGCTGGAAAAATGAGGATGTGGATCTCTATGAGCTTAATGAGGCTTTCTCAGCCCAGGCGCTCGCTGTGATGCGCGAGCTAGGCCTCGATCCCAACAAAGTGAACGTCAATGGCGGAGCCGTTGCCATCGGCCATCCGATCGGTGCCAGCGGGGCGCGGGTGCTGGTCACGCTCATCTATGAGATGATTCGCAGAAACGTTCATCGCGGTGTTGCGACACTGTGCCTTGGTGGTGGGAATGCTGTGGCAATGGCTGTCGAGCGATAACGTATCAAATCACGAAACCGCCGCTGACGTTGAGCGACTGCCCGGTAATCCAGTGCGCTGCTGGTGAGCACAAAAAGAGAACCACGTCTGCGACCTCATCGGCGTTCCCTAGACGCCCGAATGGGCTACGTTCGATAGCCCGACGCAAGACCTCTGGATCAGAAAAATACTTGGAAGTCATGTCGCTCTCGACGTATCCGGGTGCCACAGCATTTACCCTAATCTTTCGAGGAGCGAGCTCCAACGCCCAGCTTCTTGTGAACGAATCAACCGCAGCTTTCGTCGCGCCGTACAAGCTGCGCCCAGCAGCGATTCCAATTCTGCCGGCCACAGACGAAATGTTAACGATGTTTGCGCCATCTTGGAGATAGGGCAAGGCAGCCTGAGTAATCCAGAACAGTCCTTTCAGGTTCGTATCGAGCATCGCGTCCAGTTGCTGGACTGAGGTTGATCCGAGCGGAGTCGGCCCCCAAACGCCTGCGTTGTTCACCAGGATATGCAAGCGCGTCCCTCCGAGGCTTTCAAACATCGCGTCGATATTTTTCGGCAACCCCAAATCAGCTTTCAGCAAACGTGACTGTCCAGAGATCTCACGGCCGACCGATTGCGCGGCGGCTTCGTTTTGATGGTAGTGGAGCAAGATCTCCGCTCCCGCGTCCGCAAGCTTCAGCGCGATGGCACGACCGATGCCGCGCGAGCTGCCGGTGACCAGCGCAGTTTGTCCTTCCAGCAGGCGCATGGCCTGTCATTATATGTGCAGATTATTTGCTGGATGGAACCGGCAGCGTGACCGTGAACAGGGCGCCTCCGCCGGGGCCTGAAGAGGCTTCGATATTGCCCAAGTGCTCGCGCAGAATCGCTTTGCAAATACTCAAGCCAAGGCCGGTTCCACGCCCCGGCCGCTTAGTCGTGTAGAAAGGGTCGAAGATGTTGGGCAGGATCTTCACCGGAATGCCGGGACCATCATCCTGAAAAATTGCGGAGACCGAGTTGGTTCCTTTCTCCAAACGAACTCGTAGCGTGCCACGGTCCCGCACGTCGCGCATGGCCTGTTCCGCATTCAGAATCAAGTTCAGAAAAACCTGCATGAGCTGATGGGGATCGCCTTCGAGCGGTGGCAGAGATGCATCCGGCAGAAAATCAACCGTGATGTTGTTCTTGCGCAGCGAATAGGCATGCAAGTGCAGCGTCCGCTGGACCAATTCGCCGAGATTGATCGTGCCTTTGCCAGGAGATGGCGGGCGGGAGAAGTACATCAGATTTTGCACCACGTCGGCAGCCCGGCGTGCCTGCTGCTGAAGCATGGCCAGTTGTTTGCGAAGCGGCTCGGAAGACTCGTTCTCTTGCAGCAGCTCGGCGAGTCCCATGATGCTGGTCAGAGGATTGTTCAGTTCGTGGGCAAAGCCGCCAATCATCTGTCCCATAGCCGCCAAGCGTTCGCTTTGGATGATCTGCTGCTCCAGTTTCTTTTCCAGGGTAATGTCTCGCACAGAGACGATCACGCCATTCACTTTATTGTCGGCATCGAACAGCGGGCTTGCCGTTGCCCGCATGGTGCGCCAGCTTCCATCACGATGCCGCGCTCCATACTCGCTGAAGCCGAACTTCTTGCGGCCTGTACTTACGTCCCGATAGAGCGCGACTAGCTCGGGAGAGTGGTCCTGCAGATCTTCGAGCTTCTTTCCCAGAAAATCTTCAGGGTGGTAGCCGAGCAGGTCACGAATGCGGGAGCTGACAAAGCTGTAAGTTTCATTCAGGTCGATGACCAGAATCAGATCGGGAAAGCTTTCGAGCAAATATCGCTGGAACTCTTCCTG
>DAIMDJ010000511.1:0-2145 GCA_036725905.1 Terriglobales bacterium | reverse complement strand
GATCGCCTTGCTTGATCCACAAATCGGAGAAGTGCTGATAGCGCGGGGCGAGCACATCGTCACCCTCAAGCTGGTGCAGAATGCCTTTGTAGGTCAGGATGACCGCGTTGTCATCCACGTGCACCAGTTTCACATCGTACAGGCTATATTCCTTGAGGTAACCCTCAACAGCGTCATCAAGAAATTCCTTGCGGTCGTGCAGCATGCCTTCGCTGCCTACCTGGCGAAAATCGCTGGTCAGAAAGCCATCGAGGGTGCTCACGTTTTTGGTTTTCTGGGCCTCGAAAATAGTTTTTGTGTTATCAAAGAGCATAGTCTGAAGGGGAGTTACTTGCCCCTGGTCGGCTGGTGTTTGTGCGCAGCATGCCAGCGCGGCAAAAATGCAAATCGCTAGCACGGTAAAATTGTGTTTCATGAACGCTCCTCTTAGCTCAACGGCTGGATTTAATCTTTTGTACCAGCTCGGCGCGAGGCACGGAAACTTGCTCTCCACTTTGCAGATTTTTCAGCGCAAACGCGCCTGATTTGACTTCATTCTCGCCGACAATCAAGGCAAAGCGCGCGCCGATTTTGCTGGCAGTCTCAAGCGATTTCTTTAGCCGGAAGCTCTCATCACCGAGCTCAGTGATCAGATCATCGCGACGTAGTTCGCGAGCCAGCCGCGCGGCTCGGCGATTCATGCCGGGCCCTAGCGGCGCGACGTAGACGTCCGGCTTGCGTTGCACTGTCTCGCCAGATTCCTTGAGCGCCATAACCAGGCGGTCCTCGCCGATAGCAAAGCCTATCCCCGGAGCGCTGGGGCCGCCAAGCGATTCGGAGAGGCCATCATAGCGTCCGCCGCCAAGAATCGCATTCTGCGCGCCGAGAGCGCCGTGGGTGAATTCGAATGCCGTGCGCGTGTAGTAGTCGAGGCCGCGCACCAGACGGTCGTTTAGCTGGAACTCGACCCCGACCGACTTTAAGATTTCCTGCACTTGTTCGAAGTGCTTGCGGCAAGGCTCATCGAGAAACTGGCTGATGCGCGGCAGCTTTTCGATGATCGGCTGATCTTCAGGAACTTTGCAATCGAAAACGCGCAGCGGATTAGTCACTGCCCGGCGCTGGCAGTCGGGATCCATCTGTCCTACCACTGGCGCCAGCGCCTCGCGCAAAGCGTCGTTATACTTGGCCCGATCGTTAGGACAGCCGATGGAATTAAGCTGGAGGGTCCAATCCGTAATGCCCAGCCGGTCAAGCAACGTCGCCAGCAGTTCCAGCACTTCCGCGTCGCGCGCGGGAGACTCGCTACCTGCACTCGCTGGCCCGATAATCTCAGCGCCAATCTGATAGAACTGCCGGTAGCGTCCCTTCTGCGGGCGCTCCCGACGAAACTGCGGGCCGATGTAGTAGAGCTTGTTCAGACCGCGTTCCCAGAGCTTGTGCTCGATGTAGGCGCGGACCACGCCGGCGGTGTTTTCGGGACGGAGGGTGAGGGACTGACCTTTCCACTCGGCTAATGGACGAACGGCATTCAGCAATTCCTCATCGTGTTGCGGGGGCACCTGCATGCTTAATCTGGTCTGCAATAAATCGCGCAAATGAGCAAACTGCTCACTCTCGGCACCGCCTCGATCGTGCCACGTGTACATCTCCTTCGCGACAATATCGGTCTCCTCACCTACACTTCGCGTGAATAACTGTGTGTCTTCGAAAATCGGCGTGCGAATCTCGTGGAAGTTGTAGACGCGGAACACATCACGAACGGCCGCCTCGACAAAATTCCACAGCGCCGTTTCCGGCGGCAGCAGATCGCGAGTTCCACGGATAGCTTTGATCATGAGCGCCTAGCTCGTAGCTTAAAGACTGTCATCCTGAGCGAAGCGAGTTCACTTCGCGAAGCGAATGAACTCGCGAAGTCGAAGGACCCCTCGGAACTAGATCGCTGCAAAAAGGCTACAAAGGATTCTCTCCCCGGATCAATTCAGCCGGAGAATTCCCCACAATGCCATCTGAACTCCCGACTTCACCGGGGTCCTTCGACTGCGCATGCAGTCCGCTTCGCGACCTGCACGCTTCGCTCAGGATGACAGATTTTGTTTGCGTCCTCTCTTCTTCATGGCTTTCAAGTACGAGTCTTTGTACTCCAAATAATTCTTCGCGTACCGC
>DAIMDJ010000510.1:0-2168 GCA_036725905.1 Terriglobales bacterium | reverse complement strand
GTCTTGGTCGATAGCTTCGCCGACAAAGACCTGCCAAACGCGCAGATGGGCAACGCGCGAGAGATCATCCGCCGGCTGGATCCGGCGCGATTTCATGTCAGCGTGTTTGTTTGCGGCGAACCCGACACTAGCATTGCGCAGCGGCCAAATACACGCCTGATTCCTCTACCCTCGCAACGGCAGACTGCGCGCATTTTCCGTGAGTTTGTTTTCGGGAATTACGACGTGCTGTTTTATTTGAAGTCTTCGCCGGCAACCAAGTGGTACATGCGACTTCCGCCAAACTTCAAGCATAATCGGATCAGTATCGGAACCATCGAATCCCAATCTGACCTGCGTAATGAAAGGACGATCACGCCGGAAGCTGTGCGTCTTTGGGAGCAAACGGTGCTGCGATGTGACTATTTATTCAGCAACTCGCCTTCGGTCCAGCAGAGCCTAAGAACTGAATACGGGCTGTCGAGCGAAATAGTGCCCACAGGCGTAGATACCCATTTTTTTCAACCAGCTTGTGATTCTCCGCCGAAACTCCGCCCCCAAGTTCTCTTCGTCGGCTCGTTGCGGCCATTCAAAGGACCACAGTTGCTACTCGATGCCGCGGCATACTTTCCCGACGCCGATTTTATCCTCGCTGGCGCGGGGGCAATGGAGGCAGAGCTGAGCAGCCGAGTGCAGAGAGAGAATCTCGCAAATGTTCAGCTCCTGGGATTATTGAAGGCGGACGACTTGCGGCGTGAATATCAGAAAGCCAACATTTTCCTGTTCCCCTCAAGTTGGGAAGGTTCGCCGAAGGTGATCTTGGAGGCCGCCGCCTGTGGCTTGCCTGTCATAGCACGCAAGAATTACCAACCCGAAACCGTGATTGACGGCGAAACGGGATATCTGATCGGTTCTGACGAAGAACTATATAGCCGCTTACAAGAACTGCTTCGATCTCCGGATCTGCGAAAGAAGCTCGGACGATCCGGACGTAAACACGCCGAGCGCTTTGATTGGGACCTGATCACCCGGCGTTGGGAGGAGATATTTCTCGAGCTGACATTACGCAAGAAACTGTTGTCAGCGGCGGCATGAGCGCTGCGTTGCCCGTGTTGGTTAAGCCCGTAACGGGGCCGCGCCAACGGCTGCACGTGCTCACGCTCACTCCTTTTTACCCTTCTGATGACGATGACGCTCAGGGCTGTTTCATCGCCGAGCCGCTGCGCGCAATGAGGGAATTAGAAATTACCAACAGTGTGCTTGCTGTTCGACCTTTCTATCGCGGTCAGGCGCGGCCTAGCGCAGCCGCTCCTTCGGCACAATGGAAAAAGTACTTTTCCCTTCCGGGCGGCGTGGGTTTGCCAATTTCTGGCGCCAGTCTCTTCGCCAGTATTTTCCACGTAGTTCGACGGATTCACCAGCGGCGATCTATCGATATTATTCACGCCCATTCCGCGTTGCCTTGCGGCCATGCGGCGGCTCTGCTCAGCCGCCATCTCGGTATTCCATTTGTGGTTACGGTGCACGGGCTGGATGCATTTTTTACAAATCAGGTCCGTGGATATGCAGGCAAATGGTGTAAACGAGTTTCGCGGGAGGTCTACCGCTCGGCGCGTGCCGTTGTTTGCATTAGCCGACGAGTGTGCGAGGAAGTAAGAATGCATATCGATGGGCCGCTTTCGACAGCAGTGGTTTACAACGGAGTTGACCCGGATATTTTCTATCCAGAACCGGATTCGTTGCCATCCAATGTCATACTCAGCGTCGGCAACCTTATCCCCAGTAAGGGTCACGAACTGCTGTTGCGAGCTTTCGGTGCGATTGAGCAGCGCCATCCGACTTTGCGTTGCGAAATTATTGGCGATGGTCCCGAACGTGCGCGGCTCACTGCGCTGGGCGCGCAGCTCGGACCTGCACAAAAGATAAGTTTTCTCGGACGCAAGACTCGGACCCAGGTTGCTGATGCCATGCGCCGCTGCATGGTATTCGCATTGCCCAGTCATTATGAAGGTCTGGGATGTGTTTACCTGGAAGCGATGTCCGCGGGAAAACCCGTCATCGCCTGCCGAGGGCAAGGCATTGAAGAGATCATCCAGCACGGCACCAATGGCTTTCTAATTGACCCCGGCGATGTCCATCGCCTCGGCACCACACTCTCCACATTGTTGGCCGATCCGCAACTCCGCGAG
>DAIMDJ010000509.1:0-2171 GCA_036725905.1 Terriglobales bacterium | reverse complement strand
TAGTTCACATAAACGTCAACCACGTTGGTGCAGGTATCAAAAGAAAGATTCCAGACGTGTTCGATAATCATCGCGCGGGTGATGCGCCGGCCGGCATTGCGCATAAGATATTCGAGAAGCGCAAACTCTTTGGAAGTTAGCTCAATTCGCCTACCTGCCCGCTCCACGCGGCGCTCCACGCGATCGAGCTTCAGATCATCGACGGTCAAAACTGATTCCGCGGGCAAGTGGCTTCTCCGCATCAGCGCCCGAATGCGAGCGGAGAGCTCGGTAAAAGAGAAAGGTTTGCCTAAATAATCGTCGGCGCCCAGATCGAGACACTGCACGCGGTCTTCGACCCGAGTCCTCCCCGTCAATACCAAGATCGGCATGCTGGGCTTGCGCGTCCGCAAGAAGCGCAGAATCGACACGCCGTCCAGGCGAGGGAGATTGAGATCCAAGACGACCAGATCAAAATCCAGTTCGCCCGCCATGGCGCGGGCTTGCTCTCCATCCGCCGAAACATCGACCGCGTAGTGTTCGGCTTCCAAACCTTTTCTGACAAAACTGCCAAGCGCTGGATCGTCTTCCGCGACCAGAATCCGCATAAGATTGCTCTAATGGGATTCTTATTGATGGCCCGCTGAGGAACAAGAGATTCAGCCTCACCCAAAGGTCTCTGAGTCCAAAAACGGGACGATGGCCAGAAATGGGAGCCAGAATCCTAGAAGGGGTCGAGAGCCCGTTTCATCGGACTCGAAAACACTAGCCTTCCGTGCAAAGTGCTATGATTCCCTCTTCCATACCTCTAGATGCGCATACGACGCAGCTTCCCCATCTTCGTCGGCGTGCTGCTGGTCGCGGCCGCGCTGACTATCATCGTCCAGTTACGGAAGCACGCGCCGCCGGAACCGGCACGGCTGCTTCCGGGCGCTGACGGCTTCCTTTATGTAAACCTGAAATGGATGCGCCGGATCAACACTGGAGCCCAATTGCCGCCCGTGTCTCACGATCCCGAATACGAGCAATTCATCCAGGCCACCGGCTTCCAGTTTGAGCGCGACCTTGACCAGGCAGCTTTCGCCATTCACTATCCCACGCGCGCCGGCCCTTCTGAACCACCGCGCTTTACAGAAATTTTCACTGGCAAAATTAACGGAGAGAAATTGCGGCCCTACTTGCGTAAGCTCTCCGGCCCTACAGAAGATTATGGTTCGATCGACATTTACAATATTCCGCTGAATGGCCACACTTTGCGGGTCGCGATTCTCGGTGTCGACACAGTTGCCGCTTCCAATCACAACGACCCGCTGGTGATTCGCGGAGTGATCGACCGCTCTCGCAAGGTGGCGTCGCCCTTTGGCGGTCCGGCGCTCTTACGGCAGTATTACCGGCACGTTCCTTTTGCCAGCCTGGGATGGCCTTTCGCGAGCTTCGCTTGGGTCATCTTCCATATCGATCCCGAGAACCGCGCCTTCCCTGGGCCGGGACTATCATTTCTATTCACCAAACCCGCGACCATGGTGGCCTCTGTCCGTTACCTTGGCAGCTTGCACTTTAAGGCTGAAGCCTTCACTGGCAGCGAACAGGACGCGCAGCACCTGGCGGAGCAGATCACCACCTTCCTGAACATTTTCCATACTGCCGAAAGCAGCGTGACGGCTCAAGGGACGGATCCTGACGTTAAGGCTTTTTTCGATGGCTTAAAGGTGCAACAAAATAAAGATCGCACCGTGCTGAGCGCGAATGTCCCTCCCGGAATCATCCGCAAGCTGCTGGCTGAGTCTCCGCAGAGCGCGCTGCCTCAAACACCCCAGATTGGCACTCCAGACAAAGCTCCCGGCGAAAAAACATCACAAAAGTGACGTGTATATGCACCTGTCCAGGCGCCTACCCGAATGCCTGTAACCTTCACGGATATTGGGCATCTTCTCTATTGTCGGAAGTTTGCGTGCCCGAATCTGTTACCAAAGACAACGAACCTTCCGGCCTGCACTGGTTCGCGAACCATTGCAGTACGCAGGTACAATATTTCTGAATGTCGACGCTTCCACTTCCGATCGCGGCTTTCGTAGCAGGATTGGTGTCATTCCTCTCGCCCTGCGTGCTGCCGCTTGTGCCCGGATATGTCTCGCTGATCTCTGGCGCTGGTGTGGAAGAACTCAAATCGCAGGAAGCACAACTGCTGTGTA
>DAIMDJ010000508.1:0-2171 GCA_036725905.1 Terriglobales bacterium | reverse complement strand
ATATCATCCTTGAACGAGTTGGAGCCCGGCTTTGGATCTCGCGAATCATGGTAACGTGGGGCCTGATCTCCGCCAGCCTAATGTTTGTGCGGACTCCGGCAGCTTTCTACGTGCTACGATTTCTTCTTGGAGTTGCTGAAGCCGGTTTCTTTCCCGGGGTGATTTATTATCTGAGCCTGTGGTATCCTACAGTGCATCGTGCGCGAGCGATTGCGGCTTTCATGACCGCGGTGCCCGTGACGGGGTTAATAGGAGGTCCTTTATCGGGAGCCTTGCTGGAGCTAAATGGCCTTCATGGGTTAGCGGGCTGGCAATGGTTGTTCCTACTGGAAGGGTTGCCCGCGGTGATCCTCGGTACCAGCGTCCTTTTCTATCTGAAGGATCGTCCTGAAACAACGAGCTGGCTGGCTCCGCCAGAACGCGAATGGCTAGTAGAAACACTTGCAGCCGAGCGAAGAGCTTGCCTGCGAAGACCAGACATCCGTATAGCTCTGACCGATGCTACTGTTTGGAAGTTAGGGGTCATCTTCCTTCTGGTCGCAGCCGGATTCTATGGTTACTCCTTCTGGGCGCCACTTATTATCAAGTCGCTTACTGGCCTTAGTAACTTCAAGGTAGGTCTGGTGATTGGTGCGATTAGCGCGGTAACGATTTTGGCAATGCTTCTGAATAGTTATCACTCGGACCGCACGGGCGAACGAGCGCTGCACATAGCTGTACCGCTTTCACTCATGGCTGTCGGTTTCGCTGGATGTGCTCTGCTGCGCCAGCCAGTGCTAGCCATCATTGCGCTGGCGCTTGTTCCATTGGGGCACTGCGCCAGCTATGGGCCGTTTTGGTCCATGCCTACCCAGTTTTTCACTGGACCGGCAGCTGCCGCCGGAATAGCTCTCGTGACAATGATCGCGAACGTCGGCAGCTTCGCAGGGCCGGCGGTTATCGGCGCACTAAAGGCGCGGACTGGGACGCACGTCGAATCGTTCCTGCTTCTCGGGGGAATGGCAGTCGTCGCAGCGCTGCTTGCGCTAAGAATAGGTCCGAGGCCGACGCCGAGTAGCGAGCAACCAGCACAAATCGTTTGAGAGCACACGCGCAACCGGATCTGCGCATTTGGCTCATCCGGCTACGGGGGCAGCGGCGAATTATTCTTATGCGGGTTCAATTCGCTCTCGCGGCTTTTCTTGTTAGCGCCGCGATGACATCAGCTGCAGAGCTACAAGAGGTTGTCAGTTTTCCCGATAAACAACTGACTGGCGTAGGTGTCTCCATAAAGTCTGGCCGTATCTTCGTGAATTTTCCTTACTGGTCAGATGACCACTCAATCTCGGTCACAGAGATTGTGAACGGCCAACCCAAAGCGTTTCTCAATGATGAATGGAATACGCCTGGCCCTGCGGGTTCACATTTTGTCTGTGTTCAAAGCGTGATAGTCGATGATCAGGACAATTTGTGGGTCCTCGATCCGGCAGCGCCAAGAATGCAGGAGATCGTCAAAGGCGGACCAAAGCTCGTGAAGATTGATCTCGCTACGAACCAGGTCGTGCAAACAATCCCATTCGGTGAAGATGTGGCGCCGAAGAAAAGTTATCTTAATGATGTTCGCATCGACACGCGCACCGACACTGCGTTCATCACGGAATCGGCCAATGGCGCAATCATCGTTGTCGATCTTAAAAGTGGCAAAGCGCGACGACTTCTCGATGGCCATCCATCCACTCAACCCGAAAAAGACGTCAAGCTCGTAGTTGATGGTAAAGCGTTAATCGAGCAGCAAAAGAAAATGCCGCCGCAGATCGCATCCGATGGCATCGCACTCGATGCGAAGAATGGCTATCTCTATTATCACGCACTCACCGGTCACACACTTTACCGGATCAAGACAAGTTTCCTCACGGATGAAAAGCTCGGGAAACATGAACTGGAATCGAAAGTGGAAAACGTCGGGCAGACGCCAGCACCCGATGGGATGCTCGAAGGGCCAGATGGCAGCGTTTATCTCACCGATCTTGAAAACAGCGCAGTCGTGCGTTGGGACCCCGCGAGCAGGCGCGTCGAGCAAGTTATTGCGGACAAGCGTCTGCTCTGGCCGGACACGTTGAGCTGGGGACCGAACGGCGAGATGTACGTCACCGCGTCGCAAATTGAAAACATGCCGCGGTTCAATAACGGCA
>DAIMDJ010000507.1:0-2171 GCA_036725905.1 Terriglobales bacterium | reverse complement strand
CGGCGAACTGTACATTGCGGGGCGTGTGGGCGAACGATTTGCTGTGCGCAACAGTGGCGCTCTTGCTGTGGTCGAAGGCGCCGGCCAACACGCCTGCGAGTATATGACCGCGGGTGTGGTTATTATTCTCGGACCTGCAGGCACGAATCTGGGCGCAGGCATGACCGGGGGTCTGGCATATCTGCTGCGCGATTCAATCGGCGGTCATGGCTACAATCAACAATCAGTGAGGTTGGCTCCTCTTGAGGTCCGCGAGGAAATATGGCTGCGACGCGTCCTGCTCAAGCACTTCCGGCTCACGAATAGCGGGCGAGTCGCGGAACTACTGAACAGTAATTCACCTTTGCCCTTGCTGCGAGTCGAACCGCTTGTTCCGCCTTGCACCGTCGCTGAGGCTTGGACGGCGACCTTGGCTAGAGTGGAGCAGCCCCGCGTGAAGCGGCAAGGAACGCCGGTGTTACCACTCGAAGCGCCGGTCTCCAGCGAGGCGCTGGCGGTGATGTAGGCGACGCCACATACAACTCCCAGTCCGGATTCGATCCAGTGTCTCCGCTATAATCACGCACTATCACCCATGGACTTCGACCAGCTAGTCACGTTTCTGGAAGTTGCCAAGCTGGGCAGCTTTTCGCGAGCCGGGCAGAAAGTGTTCCGGTCGCAGTCGGCGGTCAGCGCGCAAATTCGGCAACTCGAACAGGAATACGGAGATCGCTTGCTCGACCGTTCGGGCAAGGACGTGACTTTGACTCCCGCTGGACGCGTTCTGTTTACGTATGCGGAAAGACTGCTGCAAATGCGCGACGAATCGCTCCTCGCGGTGGCTGACCAGGGCAGCACGCCACGCGGAACTCTGCTAATTGGAGCGAATGAAGCGACATGCCTGTACGTTTTGCCGGACGTGTTCGCGAAATTTTGCCATCTTTATCCCGGTGTACAAATCAGCATCTATCGCAATTTTAGTTACAAAATTATCGAGAAACTGGAGAACGGTTCCATCGATGTTGGTATTGTTACGCTCCCAGTCAAATCTTCGAGTCTGAAATCGCACCCCATATTTCGCGATCAGCTCATGTTGATGGTCAGCCCGCAAAGTCCTCTAGCCAAGCATGATGTGGTGCCTGTGAGCGAAATCGCCAAGCAGCCGTTGCTGCTTCCGAAGACTGGTTTCAGCCGCAGAGTAATGGACAAATTATTTCGCCCCTACTCTGCCCACTTGCAAGTGCGCATGGAACTCGCGAGCGTCGGCATGATCAAGAGTTTTGTTGCCGCCGGGCTGGGGGTTTCGCTTATCAGCGCGAGTTTCGCGCGGGATCAGGTTCTGGCGGGGAGAGTGAAATTGATTCCCATCCAAGACGAAGAACTGTGGCGCGAACTAGGTTTGGCCTACAGGCGCGATCGGACTTTGACCCGGGCGACGACCACCTTTATCAGCACCGTCCGTCAGCTTGCGGCAGCTTCAAAGTAAAGTGGCACGCATCAAATTTCCCGATCCCGCGCATCTGAATTTCAAATTTCTCTTTGAGCCACTGAGTTGATACTGTGCTTATGGGAAGACCTCAGAATCGTTGGCACCCTTGCCCATCGGTGCCACTACAACCTAAAGACCATCTGAGGGGGTGTGTTATGAGTGAATTGGAAAGCAGCTTGAACAAAATACTAGAAGAACATCAGCACGAGAGTGGGCTGCACATGATTGGCGGCCGGCGTAAGCTGCTTGATCGCCTGGTGCAGTTCTTCGAAGAATTCCGCGTGGAAAGCGCGGAGCCGCGGCTCCGCCCGGGGCAAAACAACTAACTTCATGTTGACCATGAATCCCATCTCCCGGAAGATGAAGCGAATTACGATCGCTATGCCGACACGAATTACGTGTCTTCTGGGGGAGGGCGTCTGGTGAGCTGAGCAACACAAGTTTTAGCGGCTGACAAAGACCCACCGCCAGAAGCAACTGGCAGGTGGGTTTTTTATTTCTCGAGGAGAAATCTGATGAGCGAGGTGCATGCTGACAGCAACGAACGACCGCGATGCGTGGTCATGAAGTTTGGCGGTACTTCGGTGGAGGATGCGGCGGCGATCCGCCGTCTCTGCCAGATCGTGAATGGACGCCTGCGATATCACCCAGTCGTGGTTGTTAGTGCGCTGGCCAAGGTCACTGACCAGCTCTTCGGGGCGGG
>DAIMDJ010000506.1:0-2179 GCA_036725905.1 Terriglobales bacterium | reverse complement strand
CGAGGATGACTTCTTGACAAAGCCGGTAGAGTGCATCGCCGCCGTACAGCCAATCCTCGTCGATCAGGCTGGGGGCGCCATCGGGCTCGGAATTGTACGGCAAGGGGATGTGAGCGCCACGATTGGAACGTCCGGCGTACTGTTTGCCGCAACGGATCGGCCGACCATGGATCCGCAAGGCCGCATGCATACCTTCTGCCACGCGGTGCCTGATCGCTGGCACGTTATGGGAGTAACACAAGCGGCGGGATTGTCATTGCGGTGGTTCCGCGACCTGCTGGCAGGCTCACCGAATTATCAGAAAAGTTACGAGGAACTCATCGCCGAAGCTGCAGCTACGCCGGCGGGAGCGGATGGTCTATTGTGGGCACCCTATCTCATGGGTGAGCGGACGCCGCATCTCGATCCAAGGGCACGTGGGGCACTCGTCGGTTTGATCGCGAACCATACTCGAGGCCATGTGGTTCGTGCCATTCTCGAAGGTGTAGCGTTCAGTTTGAAAGATACGCTTGCACTCTTCGATGAGATGGAGGTACCCGTTCGCAGCATTCGCCTTGGGGGAGGTGGCGCCCGTTCAACTCTGTGGCAGCAAATTCAGGCAGACATTTACGGCCAGGAGGTCGAAATCGTTGAAGCGGAGGAAGGCGCAGCCCACGGAGCGGCGCTACTGGCCGGAGTGGCCCATGGAGTCTGGAATTCAGTAGAGGAAGCGTGCGAGTGCGCAGTGCACGTTGCAACGCGCGTATCGCCACATCCAGCGGCAATGGACGTAATGCGACGCCAATACGAAATATATCGGACGCTTTACCCAGCCTTGAAGCCAGTTTTCGCGAGACTGACTAACAACCAATCACGTGAGATGCCGAATTGATTGTTGTGGGACGCCGTACTAGCACTCAAGAATCTCGTAAAACTCTATCCAGGCATCCTTGAAAAAGTGCTTCTGCTTGTTGGCCAGTTCGGTGTGCTCCGGGTTGGTTTCGAAGAGTTTGAGGGCCGCTTGCGCCGCACACAGGTCTTTGAAGGAGGCTTGCCAGATAAGAGTGTTTGCCGGATCGCGGCTGGAGATAGGGAGCAATCGTTCCCCCCTGGGTAGAACGCCACGATCTTCCAGCCCCGCAAATTCTTTCTCGAGCGCGATGAACTCCTGTTTCTTCGAATGTTCAAACTGCTGAACCAGACGCATGATAACGGCCACAATATCCCCCTCAGCCCCGACTTACAAAGGCTCCTTCCTTCTTGAAACCAGATAACGCGCTAAGTCGTGATTACTCCCGCTCGTGCTTCTGTCTCCTCGGGAACCTCAAACGAAACCAGCTCCGAGCGGAACCCGCGGGTTCGGAACGCACCATAGCCGATTCCCAATAGCATCCAAATGATGCCTGCAATTTTCGCGGGTTTACTCAAGTTCAACCAAAGCAGCAGGCAGATGGTGAAACCGAGGATTGGCACAAACAAGCTCGCCAACGTCCTTTGCCTCGCGCGCCAATAGTAACGGGCAAATGATGCGGCGTTCACTCCCATGAATGCCAGCAGCGCTCCGAAATTGAGTAACTCGGCAGCGCGCTCGAAGGTCAGGACGGTAGTTCCCGCCAGCGCGAATAAACCCACAAACATGACATTGTTCTGAGGAATGCGCCGCGTGGGTTCGATTACTCCGAAAAAGGATTTCGGGAGGGCATTTCCCCTTCCCATACCGTATAGCAAGCGTGCAGCTCCGAGTTGTGAGCCCATGCCAGAACCGATCGTCGCCACCAGCAAGGTGATGTTAATCAAGGTAAACAGCCACCGCCCGGCGGCACGCCCCGCCACGTAAACGTATGCAGTGTCCACATCCGGAAAGGACTGCGAACTCGGCCACACCAGTTGCGCGGCGTAAACTTCGATGGAGGCCAGCACACCGGTAATGAGGCAAACCAGAACTGTGGCGAGCAGAATGTTGCGCTTGGGATTCTCGGCCTCCTCGGAGCCGCGCTCTCCCTGCTCGGCTCGGTGTTCTTCTCGCTCACCGCGAAGATCGCATTCTTGGCGCTCATCCCCATTCCGCTCATCATCTACGGCGCGTTCTGGTTCCAGGGGCGGTTGGCGTCACGCTACGCGGCGGTGCGCGAGGCGGCGGGCACGCTCAACGCTCGGCTCAACAACAACCTGCTCGGCATCTCCACCATCAAGGCGTACG
>DAIMDJ010000505.1:0-2188 GCA_036725905.1 Terriglobales bacterium | reverse complement strand
CTGCTCCTACCAGAGCGAGAGCAGCCGGCATTGGAAGGCCGATCGCTTCGGCGAATACAACCCAAAACACAACCGCATATCCGTGATCCGCCAGCAGTGCGACAAGATCTTTCATGCTGTGAAGGGACCAGTATAAATACAAGAGGTGGATGTGTGTGTACGTGCAGGAGGAGAAAGAAGTTCCCTTAAGCGCGAAGCCGATATCGCTTAGACAGGCAGCGGCTGAATCTGAATCAGGTTTGCAGTCCCCGGATACCGCCCCGTACGGAGCATGTTGGCCGATGGAATGCCGGTACGCTGGAAAGATTTTTCGCAGTCTGCTGTCGAGGGCCCTCGCATGTTGCCCTCCATGTACGCCAGGCCAGGACAACGGCTGCAACTAACCATGTGTGGGCAGGTGGAACAAACAGGCAAATCTCTGGCGTGAATGGAGCGGACTTCAGCAAGTTGGGGAGAATCGCGCCAGATATCAATGAACTTCTGCCGCCGCACATTTCCGCTGGGCAAGGGAAATTGCACGCAGGGAAAAACATCGCCGTATGGAGAGATATAGGCGAGCGTATGCCCGGCGCTGCAGGAATATCCGTCCATATCGTCTGCGCCGGGCGGCACAGGAGGCGCGCAATGCTCCTCCACGTTTCCAACCAAATCTTCATCATGAAACACAGCGTTAAGCTCTGATTCGGGAATTCGCAGATTGAGGATGGAGGTGTCGCCATCCATTTTTGGTGTGATCGTAGGATCCAGAGTGTAAGGCACGCCGAGTTCGCGGGCCAAGGCCTGCACACCTGCCCGATCCGCCATGTTGGACTTCATCATGACGTTGGCAATCACCACATTGAGACCGTGCGATTTCAAGAACCGAATCGCCTCCAGACTGCGCTTTAAGGACCCTGGCAGTTTGGTGATAGAGTCGTGCACTTGCGGACGATGAGAATAGATGCTGATCTGAATCTGGTCTATGCCCAGCCTCAACAGGCGCTCAGCTTCCGTCTGGCGAATCATCACCGCGTTAGTTTTGATTTTTACGTTGAACAATAAACGCCGGGCGTATTCCAGCAGTTCGAAGATGTCGCGGCGCATGAAGATTTCACCGCCGCTGAAAGTCAACAGAAATGTGCCGGCCTCGGCTATCTGGTCGAGCAAGCCTTTGATCTCGGACGTGGTCATCTCGCCGTGATCGTCATGATCCAAATAACAGTGGATGCAGCGCTCGTTACAGCGGTAGGTAACGTCGAAATGAACGGCGAAGGGAACCCCCAATTCCATTGCCCGCTGGTTCATGGCGTCCATTAAGCTCATTGCATCAGCTCCAAGCCTGCTTTGGGGGCATGCTTCTCTGGGAAGGCCGATGTGCGTGGATTGCCATTACCACGCGCAACAGAAAGTCGCAATTCCAAAGCGCGCGCGCAAGAATACGACAATGGATGGAAGGCTGGAGCTTAGGCTGGTAATGCACCCCGCTCCGCTCGATGGTGACGACTTTGCCGAGCACTTGCTGGCTGCGGACGGGCGGATCCGGCTGCGGCAACAAGTCACCTTGAACGATCAGGAAATCTCCTGAGTTCGAAACAGTAATGACACGGTGAATGAAGAAGTGGCCTGCACGCATGTAGAGCGCGATATCGCCGGGTCGCCACTGCTCAAAGCTCTGGGGGTGGATGGTGAGTATATCGCCTGGCCAAAGGCTGGGCAGCATGCTGGAACCTGATGCCCGCAGGCGCAACATGCTCGAATTTTTAAGTACCTGGGCTGCCAGCTCACACTTGATCTGTTCCTCATCGAAAACGGCTGGGGTATCCATTGAGCAACGCACGGCGCAATTAGGGTTTGCCGCTTGCATGCCCTCGCTCTTCACCAGAAATCCGGCGGGTTCACGTGATGCGCCGGACATAGTTGCTCGCGATCCTATGAGGTTTTCCGATTGAACTTGCACTGACTTTGAGTAGGTCCCATCTTGCCGCAACGGAGCGCCGCGGTTTCGAACACACGCTCATATTGGAAGGCCGGCTTCTGATAGGGTTTCCTGCCTTGTTTTTCTTGCTCTGGCGCCTGTAGCTCGTGATTGCCCGTATCATTCATAAGGCCGTCATTGTAGCGCCGATTGAGTGAGCTTAACAGCGGAATGGCTACCGCCCAACGTGGTGAAATAAATGCTGGAAGCCTGACCCTGCGAGCCGACGTTATC
>DAIMDJ010000504.1:0-2199 GCA_036725905.1 Terriglobales bacterium | reverse complement strand
TGAGGCGCTCATCGTATAGCCGCCGATTTTCCAAGTCAAGGTTTGTATTTCCTTATAGATGTTCTCATTGGACTGTGAATATCTTTCCGCTATACCTCACTGCTATACTTTTTTGCTTATGAAGTTTCAGGCCCTGCAGGAGAATCTTCGCAAAGCGCTCTGGGAACGTATCCAGGAAGGAGACTTGACCGGACTGCGTTTGGCCAGGGAGACCGGCTTTAAGCAGGCTCATATCTCCAATTTTCTCAATCGCAAGCGCGGCCTATCCATCGAGGGAATGGACAAGGTTCTGAACGTCGAGCGTCTGTCAGTTTTGGATTTGCTTGATCCGTCAGAAATCAATAAGCGCGCCAGCATTCCTCCCCCCGGGGACGATGAGTTCCAAAACGTTCTTATGGTCGAAGCCAGCATCGCTGCTACCGAACCGCTGCTGATCAGCATGAATGTCAAGGAAATCATCAAGTTCAAGAAGAATTTTCTGCGCAAATTGCGCCCCGCGCTCGAGAGCGACCGCGACCAGTGGGAGCGTTTCGTGGCCATCCAGATCGACGCCCGCGAAGGGATGAGCATGTATCCGCGCTTGTTGCCGGGTGCCACGGTTCTCATTGATCGCCATTACAACTCTCTAAGGCCCTATCGGAAAGGCGAGTCCAACATGTACGCGGTCAATAAGAATGAGGGCTGCACTGTGAGGTACGTCGAAGTCGCAGGCAAGCACCTGGTTTTGCGGCCTCACAACAATGCGTATCCGGTCGAGGTCATGCCGATACAGCACGGAAAGAAGCCCCCCGATTACCTGATCGGCCGGATCTGCTATGTAGGTATTGAAACTTAAATCTTAAGACGTCGAACCTCAGAGTCGGCCCTATAAGGGAACGCAGTCTCACTTCTCACTTCCATTCGCGCAAGACGCTGTCTAGAATCTCGACGGATTTCCCCAGGACGCGCAATTCTTTCTCCGCCAGCGAATTCAAATGTCCCGCCAGGTTTCCGATCCGCCGCTGACGCGCCTTTTGCAACAGCCGCATGCCTTTGGGAGTCGCGCGTATTCGCACCCGCCGCGCATCTTCCGCATCGTCCACTCGTTCGGCCAGACCACTGCGTTCGAGCCCAGTCACAATCCGCGTCATCGTCGGCGGTTTAACCTGTTCAGCCGCTGCGAGTTGGCCCAATGTGACCGGCCCACCAAAAACCAGCACCGAAAGCGCGGAAAGCCGGGCAGGCGCTTCCCGCGTCGCAACATCCTGCTTTCTCACCTGGCGCAGCAGGTGGATAGCCGCTGAATGCAGCCGGTCCGCGACGTCCATGGCCGCCTCCCGCGATTTTTTGTTCTTGCTTTTCACTATAAAATATAGTTAGCTATGCTAATTAATTAAAAAGGAGGGCACCATGAACGCCGCTGCCGCCCAGCTTGGAATCTCCCGCATCGGTCAGATCGCCATCAACGTGCATGACCTAGACCGCGCTACCGCATTTTACCGGGACATCCTCGGCCTGCCTTTTCTATTCTCCGCCGGAAAACTGACCTTCTTCGATTGCGGCGGCGTACGCCTCATGCTGAGCCGTCCGGAAAGACCTGACCTCGATCACCCTGGCTCGATCTTGTATTTCGTCGTCCCGGACATAAAGGCCGCGCATCGTCAGCTCCTTGACCAGGGAGTGAAATTCGAGGGCGAGCCACAACTCATTGCCAGAATGCCCGACCACGATCTTTGGCTGGTTGGATTCCGTGACTCCGAGCAGAACGTGCTTGAACTGATGAGCGAAGTTCCACGTGCGTAACGGGAGTTACCGGCGAATTCACCCCAACTTCTTCGCCACCAGTTCGTTCACCAACTGAGGATTGGCCTGTCCCTTGGAGGCTTTCATCACCTGCCCCACAAAGAAGCCAGCCACAGTCTTCTTACCGGCGCGGTATTGCTCAACCTGCTTGGGATTCGCGGCAATCAATTCATCCACAATTTTTTCCAGGGCAGAAGTGTCGCTCGATTGTTGTGGCCGCCCTTCCTCTTCATAAACCGGCGGGAAATCCTTTCCCCGCTCGAAGCACATGTCGTATAAATCCTTGAGCATCTTTCCGGAGATTGCGCCGGTGTCCACCAAATCGGAAGATTGTGCCACACCCTTCATAGAAATCGGCGACTGCTCGATCTCCAAACCTTTCGATTTCAGGCGCCCCATCAATTCGCTCTGTACCAG
>DAIMDJ010000503.1:0-2209 GCA_036725905.1 Terriglobales bacterium | reverse complement strand
TGAAACATTTGCCTTACGGCCCTTCGGTGTAGATAATTCGATTTAAAGATGCGATGCCGGCGCAAGGAAACATCCGCAAAAAAATGAAAAGTTTTGCTGGACTCTCAAACAAGTCCTCTGCGATAACGGAAAAACTGCACCGAAATCGAACCGGTCAACTAACTCGTGCTTCAACTATGAAAACACTATTCACTATCTGCCTGTCTTCACTCGCGTTCGCATTGGTTTCGCTTGCGCAAGTTCCGCCTCCGGCACAAGCGCCGCCAGCAACCGGCGGGACTAGTCCGGGTGCGCAGGCACCGACGAATCCGGCGGCAGCAGCTCAGCAACCGCCGGCCACAACCCTGCAGCCAGGACAGCAGCCGCCGCCGCCAGGTGAACCCGGAGCAGCAGGCCAGCCTGGAGTTCCTGGGCAAGCTCCAGCTGTAGGACAACCTGGAGCGCCTGGCGCAATGACGAGTCCGGCAGCCGCCGGCGCCACAAGTCCCGCTGCCGCCGCTGCCACGAGTCCTGCTCCTGCTGCATCAGCGTCTCCGGAACAGCCTGCTGGTGTTTTAGGCAGCAACTGGCTGATCGACAAGTTTCACAAGGGCGGCCCTGTGATGTGGCCGATTCTGATCGTCTCAATCGTAGCGCTCACCGTTGTGCTCGAGCGATGCATTTGGTGGGGTGGCCGCTGGTTCCGCCGGGATCCGAAACGGATCGAGAAAGTTTTCACCGCAATTGAAAATGGTGACACTGCCGAGGCTTCGAGGCTTTCGCGCAGTTCCCGCGACCCTGTGCTACGAATGCTTTGGAACGGTCTCAACCATCAGCACAGCTCGCTCGAGGCCGCGTTGCAGGTTGCCGCAGGCATCGAGATCAAGCGGGCCGGACGCTTCCTGGTGGTTATGGATACGCTTGTGACGCTCGCGCCGTTGCTTGGTCTGCTGGGCACGATCACTGGGCTAATCCGTTCGTTCAGCTTTCTCGGTAACGAAGAGCTCGCCGTGCAAGCCGTCACTGGCGGTATTGCCGAAGCGCTGATTGCCACGGCGTGCGGTCTGGGTATCGCCATTTTTGCGTTGATTCCGTTTAACTTTTTCACCTCTCGCGTGTCTAACTTGGAGTTCGAATTGCAAACGGCAGCCACCAATTTGGAAGTTATGCTCCAGGCTCAGACAGCGGAAAAAGGAGTGACGATCCAGAGCAGCACGCCTTCATCGGCAACGCGCTCCTCCATCTAGAGATTTGCTATGCAAGTTGCGTCACCCATTCCACATAAGAAAGCGCGGATCGAGATCATCCCCTTGATCGACATCATGTTCTTTCTGCTCGCCAGTTTCATGATGGTGAGCCTTAGCCAGGTGCACATGAAGGGAATCAAGGTGAATCTGCCCTCTGGTCAGTCGGGTGAGACGCAGACCAAACGGGAGTACCTCAGCGTGTCGGTCGATAGGGATGGCCATTATTTCTTTGATAAGGACGAAGTCAAAGATGAGCAATTGCTGAACCTTCTGAAAATGGCGCACCAATCGGCGCCTGATGCGAAGGTCTTTGTTCGAGGGGACAAGGATTCAGTCCACCTGAACGTTGCCCATGCGCTGGATCTGATTCGTGCAGCGGGCTACTACAAGATTTCCTTCGAGATTAAGAGCGAAGCGTTAAAGGGAGTGCCGGGGCCGCCAGGTTGATCTGAATATGCCAGAAACGGTGAAACAAACGCCAGAGCGACCGAGACCGCTAATTTATCGGCCGCCGCCTCGATGGTATTTCTGGACGGCGCTCGGTGCTGCTTTAGCGATCCACCTGACGGCGGTTGCAATTTCGCAGCGGCACGAAGCGCCGGCCGTGGATCTTCCACCGCAACCACCTCAGGTTGTGGAAGCCGTGCTTGCTCCGCCTGAAGCAACTCCTCCACCCGAAGATATTCCGATTCCCGAGCCGCCGCCTCCGCCGGACGTTCAACCGGAGTTTGTGGAAGAAAGAACTCCGCCACCGCGACAACCACAAAACGCGCAAAAATTTACACCAATCAAGGCACCTGGCCCCATGTCGATGTCCCGCGCGAAAGCCCTCGCCTTATACGCGCCGCGTCCACAGTACCCGTACGAGGCGCGTTCGCGGCACGTTACCGGCAGTGGAGTGATCGTCTGCTCAGTGGAATCAGGTAGCGGCAACGTCACTAGCTGTAGTGTTTCGTCAAGCACAGGGAGTCCCATCCTGGATA
>DAIMDJ010000502.1:0-2229 GCA_036725905.1 Terriglobales bacterium | reverse complement strand
AAATCAGTGATCACCCGCCTGCGCCCGAATTTTTCGTTGTCGCGGCGGAAAGATGAATACGCCGCCGCGTAACGCGCATCATTTAGGTAACCCGAATCTTTGAGCCTGCGAATAATCAGTTCCACCAATGTCTGCCCATGCTCCGTATCAGCTTCTACGCGCTGGCGCAGCAGCCGCTTGAGCTCCGCAGTGCTGCGCATGCGCCGTCCCAAGGCCCCAATCGCGTAGGTGTAGAGGTCCTCCTCGCTATAAATCTTTTTGGAACTTCGGAAGCCCATCTTCCGTACATTACTCCAGCAAAAGGCATTGAGGAAAATTGTCCTTTTGTTAACAACTTTTCACAAACAAATTGATGACAACGCTTGGGCGCGAGCGTCAAATGAGTAGATCGAGCAAGGAGCCAGTCATGCTTACCGTAGATATCGAAAGGGCCAGCGATGTGGCTATTGTGCGCTGCGCAGGACGAATCGTTCGCGGCGCGGAAGTTTCCATCTTACGCAATGCAGTGGTCTCGGAGAAGGACGCGCGCACCATCGTGCTCGATCTGTCAGAACTGGAGTTTGTCGACGCCGGTGGGCTCAGCGCATTGGTGTTCTTGCACAACTGGACTCAGGATCGCGGCATACATCTTAAGCTGGTTCATCCCTCGCGTTTTGTGCGCGAACTGCTAGTGCGCACCGGACTCGACCACATTTTCGAGATATCTAATTTTAATCAAGCGCTGGTGGTCCTGCGTAGCCCACAAGGCGATGATCGGCGTCCCGCACTCGCATATTGATTACTCCGTGGCAACTCGCTAATAAAAAAATGGGCGCGCTCAGGCGCGCCCAAAGCGTTGAGAGGGGAAGATTAGCGTCCGCCGAAGCCTGCCGATTGCATGGCGTTTCGCGAGATGTCGCTGGTGGAAGCCACGCCCTGCATGCGCAGCTTGAAATCGTCGGCATTCGAGGCATTTTCCAGAGCCGTTTCGTAATTCACCAATCCGGCCTGGAACAAATCCCACAGCGACTGATCAAACGTCTGCATGCCGTACTGTGAAGTACCGGCGGAGATGGCGTCGCGAACTGAGCGCGTCTTCTCCGGCACCAGAATGCACTCGCGGATGTACGCGGTATTAATCATGATCTCGACTGCCGGCACGCGGCCTTCGCCATCGCAGCGCTTTACCAGGCGCTGGCTGATGACAGCACGCAGAACTGCGGCAAGCTGCAAACGAATCTGCTTCTGCTCCGGTGGGGGAAATACCGCGATGATACGGTTGATAGTTTCCACCGCATCCAGCGTATGTAGGGTGGAAAAAACCATGTGCCCGGTTTCTGCAGCGTGCAGAGCCGTGCCGATAGTTTCCATGTCGCGCATTTCACCTACCAGAATGACGTCAGGATCCTGACGCAGAGAAGCTCGCAATGCTGCCGAAAAGTTCGGCGTGTCAACTTCCACCTCGCGCTGGTTAACGTAACCTTTTTTGTCGCGATGCAGAAATTCGATTGGGTCTTCAATCGTAATAATGTGTTCGGCGCGGGTGGAGTTAATGCGGTCGATCATTGCGGCCAGCGTCGTTGATTTACCGGAACCGGTCACACCAGTGACCAGGATCAACCCACGGGGCATGTCGCAAACCTGCTCGACGATTTTGGGCAAGCAAAGTTCGTCAAGTGCGCGGATTTTCGTGGGGATAACACGCAGCACCAATCCCACATTGCCGCGCTGCTGAAAGACGTTTACACGGAAGCGACCGAGACCGGCGACGCCGTACGCCATATCGAGTTCCGTGGTTTCTTTGAATTTCTGCTTCTGCCGGGCGGACATCATGCTGAAGGCCATGGTGAGCATGTCCTCGGCGCTCACGCGGGGCTGATCGGTCAGCGGGAACAGCTCTCCGTCAATTCGTAGGTGAGGATAATTGCCAACTTTCAAGTGCAAGTCGGAGGCGCGGCGCTCCATGGCGATGCGAAGCAAATCATCAATATTCATTCCGGTCCCTCAGCAACCCTCCTCATGATGAACCGAAACGTCGCCCGGCTAAAGATGACCTAGGTAATGGGGCTTTGGAGAGTAGCTCAGATCAACCTGACGGTTGCCCTGTCTGTGCACTGGATTTCCTTTGCGGAGTTCGCGAATTCTTGGCGGATCCGCGCGGCTAAAAGCTGTTAACCGCAGAGTGCGCTAAGAACAGCCGCGGGGTTCGCAGAGGCATACGACATTGGTCTTTGCTTTCTGCAGCCGACT
>DAIMDJ010000501.1:0-2234 GCA_036725905.1 Terriglobales bacterium | reverse complement strand
GGCAGCCAGGTACTACGGCGCTACCGCCCTATTGTCTGGGGCATATCGGCTATGCCGTCGTGCCGTGGAAACAGCACCGCGGATACGCAAAGTTAGCGCTGCGCCTCATACTTCCAGAAGCCAAGGCAGTCGGCCTTCCGTACGTGGAGATCACCACTGATCCAGACAACATACCGTCACAGCGCGTGATCGAAGCGAATGGAGGCATCCTGGTCGAGCACTTCATCAAACCCCAGCAGTTCGGCTGCAAGCCTGGACTGCGCTTTCGCATCATGTTCACATAATGGCGTCTGACCCCTCCATTCCACGCCTGCGAGCAGGCACGCCAGTCGCCTAACCAAGCGCTGGAGCGAACCGCTGGCCGCTGTACTAAGAAAGTTGAGGGTTGAGAGATGATAGTTAAGAGTAAAGCAAAGCTTGCCGCTGCCAGCGGTGGCCCAGCTCTTTGACTCATGATCTGCCCGGCTCATTGGTTCTTTCGCTCCCGCTCGAGAACCGCTACCCTCGCGGCTTTTCCGTCTACCCCGCCGCGGCTTCCCAGCTCGCGGTGTTCGCCCTCTCGGGCTTACCCGTCTATCTCGTGGCCTCCCGGCTCACTCGATTCTCGTTAGGCCGGTATGCAATTGGTCGTCATATTTATCTTCAGCGCCACTCTGGCGAACGGTCTTCTCGCTGGAGGGGATGTAGATCGCTGGCTCGTAGGTATGCCGGCATGGCAGTCAGTCGGAGTTCTCGGATGGGCGAAGTACAGCCGATTGGCGGACTTGGGCAGCGGGTTCGTGCTATATCCGTTACTCGCGATTGGCGGCACGCTGCTTTCACTTGCCGCAGCCGCGACCTTCATGCGCCAGGCGAAGCACGAGCGATTCGTGGCTATTCCGGTTTACGCGGCAGCGGCATTGGCTGTTGCGGGGCTTTTAATGACTGTTAAGGCTGCTCCTTTCATGTTGAGTCTGCGCCATATTGGAAACGAAGAGGTAGCTTTATTGAAGCATGCCTTCAATGGATTTAAGCTATGGGGCGGCGTGAGAACGGTGCTGCAAACTCTGGCGTTTGCGGCGAATCTGTGGTCGCTTGCCGCCATTGCAAAACACCAGTCAGCGGACTGAGCATTAGAGTTTCGTATTTCGCAATGCGATCTAACCAATCGGTGCCCGGCTACCCTAGTGCGATTTGCGTCTTCGCGCTCACGCACTCCTGCCGTAATGTTGTTCAACGCTAGCCGTGGCTTATCTCTTTGACTCATGATCTTTCCAGCTCAGTCGCCCTGTCGGCCTTGCCCGTCTATCTCGCAGATTCCCAACCTGCTCGGTTTCCGTTAGGCGCAATTCATGCCATGATCGATGTCGTTTACTATGTCGCGAGCAGCTTGGACGGTTACATCGCGACCGCAGATGGACGTGTCGACTGGCTTTCTCGATTCCACACTCCTGGAGAATACCACGGTGCGGGCGAGTTACAGGCGTCCGCGGACGCACTTTTACTCGGAAGTCACACCTATAAGTTTGCGGTCAACCTCGGGCATTGGCCTTCGCCGGAAAAGCTAACGTGGGTTTTTACCCGACGCGATCTGCCAGTGCTTCATCCTAGCATCACGCTCACCGCGCAGATTCCTCGGAAGGTTATCAACGTATTGGCATCACGTGGCCTTTGCCGCGCCTGGCTGATGGGCGGTGGGAAGCTGGCGTCGTCTTTTCACGCGGAGCAGCTTATTTCCCGGTACATTATCTCTGTATTTCCAGTTCTCCTCGGCGCGGGTATTCCGCTTTTCGCGCCACATTTATCGCCGCCAGACGAGCTTCAGTTTCGTACAGCCAAGCAGTTTGAGAGCGGTATCGTTGTGCTCACCTATGATCGCGCACAAACCGCCTAACCAACCGATGCACCGAAACGCGTGCCGCCATTATGTTTGGCGTTCACTGTTTTATGAAGTCATTTGTAATTCGCGCAGTCGCTGACCTTGTGGCTCGTTAGAACTATGCGCCTCAGCGTTCTCGTGTTTTGCGCTTGTTTGCTCGGCACTGCGGAGCACGCCGCTTCGTCCGAGTCAACGACTCCACTGCAGGGATCAGGCGACCAGCAGAGAGTCTGGGATCTTGAGCGTGCATATTGGCGGTACGTCGAGACCAATGACTTGGCCGCCTATTCCAGCTTATGGCACAAGGATTTCCTAGGGTGGCCCTCGGTTAGTTCTGCCCCTGTCCGTAAAGATCACATCACCGATTGGATTACGT
>DAIMDJ010000500.1:0-2269 GCA_036725905.1 Terriglobales bacterium | reverse complement strand
AGATCTTGCAAGGAGTAGCAGCACGACGAACGCGGACGATACCTGCGCAATCAGGTATCCCCACAGTCCAGCTCCGACAAGCAGCAATGCTAAGCTGAGGAGCATCGTGAGAGGACTGCCAACGAAGTTAGTGATAACCGTCCTGCGGGCCACATCTTTGTAGCCGGCGAGAACCTGGCCAAGGAACGTAGTGAAGGCTCCCGACAGCATGATTAGCGCAAACAGCACCATGTATTTCGCCAAAGACGGAGTGTGATAAATACGTTGCGCGATCGAGTGACGCGCCAAGAACATACCCACTCCGCCAAGCAGATTGGTGATGAGGAGAATTTCCAAGCTTCGCCACAGCAGGGCCCGGAGCCGCTCACTGTCTGCTCTGGCGGTGTACACGGCCACGTAACGCGCCGCAGCCGACGGCAGTCCCAGAGCAGCAACCAGACCAATAGCTCCGACCGCCGTCATCCCGAGCGCA
Source organism: Terriglobales bacterium (assembly GCA_036725905.1). Lineage (GTDB taxonomy): Bacteria > Acidobacteriota > Terriglobia > Terriglobales > Acidobacteriaceae > QIAB01. The sequence continues at coordinate 1,797 of DAIMDJ010000500.1, read as the reverse complement.
TAAATGCCAAGAGCCTCGGCTCCCAGTGCGCGCGCCAGGTAAATCTTGAACGCATAGGCTGCGACCGATGTGAACATGGTGCCGGCAAAAAACACAGCGGACTGGCGAGAAATTTGCCCAATTTCGTGACGAAACTTTTGTGCTTCGGGGGCAGTCGCGGGTCGCGTCTCGATTATCGTTACAGACGACATTTGGAGAGTACCTGGGGCTGAGTTGCAATCGCAGGTTTCCGGTTCTCTGCTGAGACGAAGATTGGCCAACATACGAAAGCTTTCATTTTTCCACCAGGTCCCAACTCAAAGGCGTTCCTTGCTCAATATCTCGTGAGGCTCGTTTGCCGAGAACTTGTGGGAGATGGCGGGTGTGGAGTCCATGCGCAGGGCGGATAGACCGAATGTTTTGATCGCTGAGCAGTTGGCCTTGTTTCACATCCTGCACCACGAACAGCGAGCGGCGAAATACGCGGCTGCTCGCTTCCTGAATACCGCCGCCGAATTGAACTTTCCCGAGAGCCCGTTCGGCGGTGCGGACTTCGTCCACCATGGCCTTAAATTCCTGGGGCTCCAAAGAGAATTCGCTGTCGGGACCTTTGAGAGCGCGGGACAGCGTAATGTGCTTCTCAATAATGCAGGCGCCGAGCGCCACAGCAGCTACGGGGACCGCAATGCCCAGGGTGTGATCTGACAGGCCTGCGGGAACACCGAAGCGGCTCGCCAGTTCCGGAATAGTGCGCAGATTCATGTCATCGGGCGCAGCTGGATAAGCGCTCGTGCACTTGAGCAAGGCAATCTGAGTGGCGCCGGCTTCGCGCGCTGCCGCGACAGCTTCCTCAATCTCCTCAAGCGTAGCCATTCCTGTGGAAATGATCAGCGGTTTTCCGGTACGAGCTATTTTTTTAACCAACGGGATGTCTACCAATTCAAACGACGCAACCTTGTGCGCCGGGACGTTCATTTCTTCCAAAAAGTCGACTGCTGTTGGATCGAATGGTGTCGAAAACAGATCCAGCCCAAGGTCATTAGCCACCTGCTTCAATTTCGGCTGCCACTCCCAGGGCGTGTACGCCTCAGCGTAGAGTTCGTGCAGCGTCCGACCGTCCCAGATAGTGCCTCCATTGATGCGAAAGTATTCGCGATCGCTCGCGATGGTAATGGTGTCTGGCGTGTAGGTCTGCAGCTTGACGGCATCAGCGCCGGCGGCTTTCGCGGCATGAATAATTTTCACCGCCTGATCAAAGCTTTGGTTGTGATTGGCGGAAAGCTCGGCGACGATGTAGACGGGATGGCCGGAGCCGACACAGCGGTTCGCGATCTTGATCTCGTTGGTCACGGATGGTGATTTTCCAATCGGACAGACCGGATTAGCTCAAAAGCCTCTGCCGCCCGACATCCCACAACACTGCCCCAACGCGTGGCGGTAGCACGCAACGCCTCAGCCGATCGTGGATGCGGAAATTCCCGCGCTTCTGTGTCGTAGCATGCAAAGCTTGAGATCTTGGCGTCCAACGTCCTGGTGATGTCGATGAAGACATTAGGCCGGAAGCAGTGCTCTGGTCTCTGAAACGCCCAATCGGTGGAAGAGGGGACTTCGAAGGTGTATACCTCGCGCACGCACTGCCCGCTCATAGGACGGGTGGCAGTCAACACGGCTCGATGTACGACGCCATGGTCAATATTGAGGTCACCGGGATGATGGGTGTAGATGACCTCGGGTCGCACGCTTTCGACGAGTTGTTCAAACAGTTTGACAATTTCCAGCAGCGGAATTGTGTCCAGCCGATTGTCGGTAAGACCAAAA
>DAIMDJ010000499.1:0-2269 GCA_036725905.1 Terriglobales bacterium | reverse complement strand
GAGTCTTTGCTGCTTTCGCTCAACGAGGGAAAGACGATCGATTTCCTGGTGCAGCGCGAGAACAAGCAGGAAGTCGTCACCGGCAAAATCATCCGTAGCGGATACACCCCTCACAACTACATGGCCATGAATCGCTATGGCCAGCAGTATTACCAGGCGCAGATGGCCTATGCGCAGGGTGGCAACGAGCAACCTATTATTGAAGTCGATGGCAAACTGCGCTTTGGCCTTCCCGGCGTGCCGCTCTTTCCTTCACTGGGCGATGAGACGATCCTCAAGCCTACACTCCAGTGGCTGCTGTCTTCTGATCAGGCTGGGCCGATTCGCACCGAGTTTTCCTACGTTACTGGGGGGCTGACCTGGGAAGCGGACTACAACATCGTCGCTCCCGATAAAGGCGATGTCGTTGACCTGGTGGGCTGGGTCACCATGGACAACCAGAGCGGGAAAACTTTTGATAATGCGCGGATCAAGTTGATGGCGGGCGATGTGAGCAAGATTCAGCCGAGGCAAATGTACGATTTGGAAGTTAGCAGCCGCGCCGTGAACGGTATGGCCGCTCCTGCTCCGGCGGTAACAGAGAGGACTTTCGACGAATATCATCTCTACACCCTAGCTCGGCCGACTACTTTGCATGATCGCGAGACCAAACAGGTGGAATTCATCCGCGCGGCTAACGTGGCATCAAAACGAATTTACGTCTACGACGGCGTGAAGATCGATTCGAACCGCTACAACGGCTGGAATTGGGAAAGTATTCGCAACGATTATTCATACGGCACCGAATCCAACCCCAAAATCTGGGTGATGCGCGAGTTCGCCAACTCTGAAGCGAATCACCTGGGCATGCCACTTCCCAAAGGGCGCGTGCGTTTCTACCGCCACAACGATGATGGGCAGATTGAGTTTACCGGTGAGAACGTGATCGACCACACTCCGCGCGATGAGAACGTCCGTGTGTATACCGGTAACGCGTTCGACATGACAGGCGAGCGCCGCCGTACCGATTACCGGCTGGAGATCAACCAGCATTATCTGGACGAATCGTTTGAAATCAAGGTGCGCAACCACAAGAAGGAGTCGGTAGATGTGCGCGTGGTGGAACATCTCTACCGCTGGTTAACCTGGAATGTGACTGCCAAATCAGATTCGTACAGGAAGCTCGACAGCCAGAGCATCGAGTTTCCGGTAACGATCACGCCTGACGGTGAAAAGACCATAACCTACACGGCGCACTATACCTGGTGAGATTTCCTCTTTTTTATCCTCATCGCATCCGATAACTACACGCACGAAAGTGTCCAAGGCAAGACCAGCTACCCGGCTTTCGCGTACACTTAAATCCTTACGGTTTGAAGACCATCAAACACATCCTTTTCCGCTACAGCGCCTTTCTCTGGGCGCTGCTGAAGCCTCTGGGAGCCTGGGGGGTGTTCCTGATTTCCGCCGTGGACGCGGCTTTTCTCGGTTTGCCGATGGACCCGATCGTTGCCACCTATGTCTATCAGAACCGCGGGCGCTTCCTGCTGTACGTCTTTCTGGCATCCGCAGGATCGGCACTGGGCAGCATCGTCATTTACCTGATCGGCTACAAAGGCGGCGAGGAGTTGCTGCGAAAACGCATCTCCCCCGAGCGCTTTGAGAAATTCCACAAAGCCTTCGATGAGCATCCGTTCTGGAGCCTGATGTTCCCCGCCATGCTGCCTCCGCCGACTCCATTTAAGCTCTTCGTGCTCGCGGCGGCGGTTTCCGAAATGCAGTTTGGACACTTTTTGCTGGCGATTTTCTCCGGGCGCTGCGTGCGATTTTTAGTGCTCTCGTTTTTGACCCTGAGATTCGGTCCCGGCTTCGTGGACTTCTCCGGCAGAGTGTTCCGGCAGCATTTTCATTGGGTGCTGGCGGCGGTGGCAGTGGGGCTTGGGATCTGGCTGCTGATCAGAAGGGCGAGGCTGGCAAGGAAGAACTTAGCCGCGGAGAACGCGAAGGAGTCGCTGAGTTCGCAGAGAACAGCTTGAAAGAGCGTCCCTATTAGGGCATGCTCCATCCTAAGAAGTGGCAACGCCCCTCAAGCTGCCGCTGTATGATCGCTTTGCCCGAATGTCTCTGCGAGCTTGTGCAGCGCCACAGGCGTGGCGAACATCACGGCGGTAAACAGCAAATCGCCTTCAACCGCATTGCGGAAGAACGGCAAGGCCAGCGTATAAGAAGTCATCAGGCCGGATAGAGTCTTCGGATACAGATTCGTCGCTGCCCACACGTCAAAATTGCT
>DAIMDJ010000498.1:0-2272 GCA_036725905.1 Terriglobales bacterium | reverse complement strand
AAGCAAGGCCTGCATCAGGGACTAGAATCGGGGATCGACCGCGAATGGGAAAGCCTTGGATTTCTTCAGGTCGGACCAAATGCCCTCTAGTGTTTGCGTGTGTGCGGGGCAGAACTCAGCGACTTGCCATTCTTTACCACCCTTTTCGCGGAAAACCACGTTTTGCGTGGTAAGAAGCGTCGTTTGTTCATAGAGATTCTTTAACGGCTCCGGAATGGCTAGACCGAAATGCACCTGCAATTCGTCCCATCGGGAATTAAGGAGCCTTTCCCTGTATCTTCGTGAGCGCTAAGCGAACCCCATCTTGTAAAGATTCGCGTCGCAATGCAATGTTGCGACATGACCAAGCGCTCAAAGAAGGCGTGGACGAAGTGGCGAAGGCTGGTTTCCGAGCACGCACGTAGCGGACAGAGTGTGAAAGTGTTTTGTCGTGAGCACGGTTTGTGCCGGCCGTACTTTTTCGTGTGGAAGAAGCGGCTGGAGGAAGACACGCCGACAAAGTTCCTGGAAGTGCAAGTGACGGGGCGCGTGCCGAGCACGCCCGGCGATTCGAGCGTTGAAATCCGACTGAGAAATGGGCGAAGCCTGATGGTGAGGCCAGGATTCGATGCCGAACATGTGCGGGCGTTGCTGGCGGTGGTGGAGGCAGCGGGGTGATCGGGCTGCCAAGTTTGCAGGCGATGGATCGTGCGCAGGGAGCGCGGATCTGGATGGCCAGCGAAGCGACGGACATGCGCTGCGGATTCGATCGCCTGGCGGAACGTGTGCGAGCGGTCATTGGAGAGAACCCCCAGAGCGGACATCTGTTTGTGTTCCGTTCGCGTCGCGGAGATCGTTTGAAGATTTTAGTGTGGGACCGGGACGGCTTCGTACTTTGGTATAAGCGCCTGGAGGTCGGGGTTTTCAAAATACCGCGAGTGGAGCAGGGCGCGCGATCGGTGGAATTGCGCGCCAGTGAGCTAGCGATGATTTTGGATGGGATTGATGTTTCGAAACTAAAGCGTGTGCCGCGCTACCAGCGAGCGATAGAAAGCTGCAAATAAAATCATCGCGGAAAAAAAAGAAGCAGACAAAAAACAAAAACAAACTGCAAAAAAGATCGCGATGTGGGTAACTAGTTCGATGGAGGCACGTCTAAATGAACGTGCCCACCAACGAAATTTCTGTGAACAACTTACCGGAAGACAGCGCGTCGTTGAAAGCGATGCTGCGCGAGGTACTGGCGAAGCTCGAGAGCGTCAGCGCAGATCAGCAACACGAGAAGCGGCTTGCCGAACAGTTGCGGCAACGGGCCGACGATCTGTATTTGGAAAACCTGCGACTGCAGCAGGAACTGGAGCGCTACAAGAAGGCCACCTACGGGCCGCGAGCGGATCGTTTGAGCATGAACCAGCTGGCCCAGATGCTGCTGGAGTTCGCCGAGGCCTTGGAACAAAAGCCCATCAACTTGGAAGATCTCCGGGAAGCGGAACCGGAAACAGAGGTGCGGCGGGTTAAGCGCCGCACGGGGCGGCGTGCTCTGGCCAACTTCGAGAATCTTCCGGTCAACACCTACGTATACGAGTTGAGCGCTGAAGAGCGGCCCTGCCCGAGTTGCGGTGTAGAGCGCAAAGAGATCGGCAGCGAGAAGAGCTGGCAGATCGAATACATCCCGGGACATTTCGAACGTCTCGAGCATGTACGCAAAAAGTATGCGTGCCCCAGTTGCGAACGTGCCGGCGAGAACCCGCAGATCGAAGTAGCCGCCAAAGCAGAAACAGCAATCGAGAAAGGCTTTGCCGGCCCCGGGCTTCTGGCTTTCATCGTGACCAGCAAGTTCGCCGATTACCTGCCACTCTATCGGCTGGAAGATATTTTCGAGCGGCAAGGCTTTGAGATTTCCCGGGCCACACAATCCGTGTGGTGCCGGGATGTCGCGGATGTGGTCGAGCCGTTATACCAACGGATGGCCGAGCGGGTCAGGAAGTCGCATGTGGTGGCCACCGACGACACCGTCCTGCCGATGTTGAGCCCGGGCCAAACGCAGCCGGCGCGCATGTGGGTGTATGTGGGCGACGCGGCGAATCCGTATAACATATTCGACTTCACCTTGAACCGCAGTCGTGAAGGCCCGAAGGAATTTCTGAAAGACTACACGCAGGTTTTGCTGGCCGACGCTTACGGTGGCTACAACGGGGTGGTGGCTGGTAACGCCATCACTCGCGCGGGATGTTGGTCGCATGCGAGAAGAAAGTTCGTGGAGGCGGAGAAATCGGCACCGGAGATCGCGCGC
>DAIMDJ010000497.1:0-2290 GCA_036725905.1 Terriglobales bacterium | reverse complement strand
GCGGGATGCAACGAGCGCTGGATCAGATTGTCGATTGGTAGAGTGGTAGCTTTCAGCTGTCGGCTTATTCTGTCTCGCCGTTTTCTGTCCACTTTCGTTTTTTTGCCGTACGAGTTTTTGCTTTTTTCCGCTGCGATTCGTCGTGATGCTGGTCACATAAGAAATCGATGGTCTTCGCAACGCTCATGACGCAAGGGGGGACAACTTGTGGCACAAATGGTGCCGTTCTGTCAAGCAAAATTTCTAGGTTTATTTTTTGGAACCTGCCTCCCAGTTTCCGTAGAAATCTGCGTGGCCAGCTGTGCCACGATTTTCAAGCCGTGAAACAGCGCAAAGCCCAAATGATTAAGGCGCGCGTTTCAACTATTCCCGCCACCAGTCACGACATCACTTTGAACGAGAGCCGCGAACGAACGTTCCCCTCGACAATGCGAAGCCTAGTTTGCTATAAATTTGCAACCGGTGATTCAATGCCGCGGCTGCGGCGAGCGATGACCCGGCGGGAACGGCGAGTTTGGAAGCATGGAGCTGGGCAACCGATCCCGCCCGATTACCACATTGACGCGCGCACTCGCCGAATTTCCCTTTTTGTCAGTGGCAGTAAGCGTGACAACGTGTGCTCCGCGGGACATGGCTCGCATTTTTAGGTGTTGCCCGTGCCCCATCAATCCTTCGCGGTCTGAGTTCCATGTCAAACTTGTGCCGGGAAGCATACCGTCTTCCGGATCATAGGCGGCTCCGACGAACTGCACACTGCTATCCGGAGCGAGTACTTGCCCATTGAATGGTCCAAGAATCGCCACAAGCGGTTTTTCTCGGGCACGCTGAATGTTCCCTTGGACTCGGCCTCAGTCGTGTTCACTCCGTCGGTGACTCTCACGCGGACTCGCGCCTTCATCGAGCCGGGTAGTAGCGCGGCATCCACAGAAGCGGATAGCTTGGTCACACTGTTAGCAATCGGCAACCAATTCTGGTCTAGCCCATTGTTGTAGAGAACGGTGAAAGTCAATGGGGCGTGATCCTCATCGCCCGCCTCCCAGGTGATAGTCGCCCTTGGACCCCAAGTTTCGCCGCCCCGTGGGCTGGTAAGGCGAACCCACGGCTTATGCTGGCTGACTCTTCGCTCGGCAAGAACTCCCTTCTTGCTTCTGAGTACGATAGCCTGCGTACCGGGCTTCCACAGCACGTCCTGTGATAACAACCTTCTCCGTGCTTGTCGATCGCCCTGGGGTGGCAGTCCGGGCTAGTTCCTGGAAAGGACTGGAAAAGTGCCCCATATGTGTAAGGAGAAACCCAGCCAAAGGTGTGCTCCGCCAAGTCGTTGACGCTGCCGTAAGACATGAAATCATGCGGATGAGGATACCTTCCACTGGGCGAAGGGACGCCTGGAGCAATAAGAAAAGGCGAGCCATTCCACCACTCGGTGCTGATTGCGAGGCCGGGTTCTCCGATGCTTCCATGTGCGTAAGGGAAGCTCAGGTCAGGAGGGGGCTGCTCGTTATGCGAATTGCCAGCATGATAGCGTCCGAAGTTGTGCGCAATCTCTTGACCCCAAATGTTCCCATAACTTTCAAAATTCCTGGCTGGTACAGGCCCGTTCTCTGAGGCCCACGTGTCCCCATAGGCGACATTTCCGGGTAGGTTAGCTCGGCCTCCGCAGCCACAAGGCACCATACGGAACAAATGCGCATCAGAAGGCCAACTATTCTGACCTTGCAGATTATTCATTAGATCCTGCAAATCGTCGAGAAAATTACCGCCGCCATCATCCGTATGCAGATCGCGCGAAAATCGCTTTTGAGTAATCGGACAGCCGAGAACAGACAGTCCCGATGCCCATCGCAAATCCTGCACATGTTTACGGTGATCCTTGATCGCACTGGCGATGGCGGGCGCCGGGGTTCACGGGGACTGCCTCGGCGCGGTGTCCACTTTTAGCACAGGTTTTCCGGAGAACCCGCCTCTCCGCACCACCACATCCAAACCCGTCATCACCACCTAATGAAAACGGAATACCTCTGCATCTTGGCTTTGAAAATTCTCGATTATTCGCTGCCGGGCCGAGCGCACCAGGACCATCGATGCGTCTTTCTCGATTGGGATCATCGCTATCGCCTGCTCCGCCAGAGCCAACGCGGCGAGTTTTGTCACCAAGGCCTATATTGCAATCACGCATTGGTGTGAACGCGCGCGCTATCCGAGGGAACTCCGCTTCGGCAATTCCGTAGAACTAACTGATAAATGAAAGGACCCCCCACAAATGAAACGACCGCCCAGCCAGAGCAGCCAT
>DAIMDJ010000496.1:0-2291 GCA_036725905.1 Terriglobales bacterium | reverse complement strand
CCAAGAGTTTGGCCAGAATCGGAAAGTTCTTCACTGGATACTGCGCACTTTTCGGCTCGGGTTGAACATCAACAATGTAGGTTGGCGGATGCCTGGCAAAATCTTGCTCCAGGGTGCTCCAGGCGCCGGGCAAGATCCTGCTGCGAGTATCGAAACCTGGGACCGGTCCTCCGAAAACATAACCCGTCAGCGGGAAGGTTGTGATGTAGCGGCAGGCAGGACGTCTGTGGGCGTCCAGATATATTTCCGGACTTTGGCCCCAGACGAAAATCCTGTCGGCAGGATCGGAATGCGCGAATAAGTATTCTCCTGTCTCAGACGGCTGACGTCGCGGCGCCAGCCCCGTCCAGTGTTTGATTGAGAAGACAATGATTGTAAGAGCCAGCCACGCGTAGGTCACTCCGGGTCGCAGAAACCAGTGGGGCGGCTGAATCGTCCGGGACCAAAGTCGCGCGTAGTAGGATGCTGCGAGCAGTGCAAGGGGAGGAATCAATTGGACATAGTAATGAGGGTAAAAGCGGGCGCCTGCCGCAGCGCCAATCACTGAAGCAGCGAGCAGTCCTAGAAGCGCCCTTCGTTCCGCCATTTTCCCAGCCCAAATTTCATCCCTATCCCGACAGGCCAACATCGCCCCGATCACCAAAGGCAAACAGGCTGCAACGAACGTCACCGTAGTCACAATTCCCTTGTGCCAAAAAACGTGCGGAACATCATGATCGGCAATTGTCCAGTAAAACGCATCATGAAGGATGCCTTGCTTCCAAAGCACAATCGTCACGAGACCCAGCGCTGCGAAAAATCCTGCCGTGAGCATGGCTGCCTGAATAATCGAATTCGTTCGCGTCAAACTGCGGCTGACTCGATAGCTGGGGAGAAGTAGATAAATGCCGAGCGGAACTGCTGCGATCGCAGCCGGTTGTTTGAGCAGGAAAGCCGCGCCCAGAAACGCACCGGCCGCAAAGAGCTCAGGTCGCAATCGTGACGAACCGCGGCGGAACGCGATTGCCCATGCCCAGATGATAGGGAGATTCATCAGCATCTCGGCATCAAATGAGAGGTTCTTCCACCACCAGAAGGGTTGGAAAACACCGTAGAAGAGCGCGGCAATCAAACCGGTATTGCGATCAACTAACTCACGGCCGATTACATAGAGGCCCGCCGTCGCACATAGCGCCCACACCAGCGCCACGATGTGAAGTGCCTTCCAGTTAAACTTGCCTGCTATTTTGAATACCGCGGCATACGTCCAGAAGAGAAGCGGTGGCTTGCGCTCTACTGCGTCAGCGTAGGGCCGACCTCCGTCGACGATCTCGTTCGCCACCACCGAATACATTGCTTCGCTGTCAATTGGCTGAGGATGCAAAAGAGACGGAAGGCGAATCGCAACTGTGAGAAGGATTATTCCAAGCGCGGCGAAGTAAAAGTGGCACGATCTATGAGTTGGCACACCCATCATTCGGCAGGTGAATTTCCGGATGTGGCCATTTTAATAGAATCGTAAATGCGGGAAACTTCTTTGAAAACATCATCAACTGTGATTGCCTGCATGCAGACATTGTTGCGGCAGACCGATTGCCGGTTGTTGTAAGCGTTTACGCACGGACTGCATGCGATGCCGGCCCACAAGGCCGTTGCGTTTGGCGATCGCGCAGCAAATAACGCGGGTGTCTCCGGCCCGAACAGCGTGACGACGCGAATCGGCGTCATCGACGCAAAATGAGCCGGTCCACTGTCATTCGTAACTAAAATCGCACTGCGGGTGTAAAGCACGAGCACTTGCCGCAGGGTCGTTTTTCCGGCAAGCCGGATCACTCGGTCAGACCCAACCTTGTCTGCAAGCTGGTTATTGGGCACGGTTTCGCTCGGCGCACCGGTAAATCCGATAAATAACTCCGGGTAATGTTCGAGCAGGCGTCGCGCAAGTTGGACATAACGCAGAGGTGGCCAGCGCCTTAGCGGCAGCAAGTCGCTCGCGTTCGGGTTGAGCAGGACGAGTGGCGCAGAACCAATGCGAGGATTTTCGCGCTCTAAGAACGCATTGATTTCGGCAAGTTCAGAGGGCGAGGGTCGAAATCTTGCGAGTGGCTGATTTACAGAAGGTGTAAAGTCGAACGTTGGAAGCACCGCTGAATCGCGGGTCAACGCTTCGACCATGGCTTCGAACATTTGACTCGTATGGAGATGAGGATTGTACAAAAGCCGGTGCGTCATTAAGTCGCCCCGGTACGGTCCGTCACCAAAAAAAGTATGAAAGCCAACACGCGATTTGGCGCCGGTCGTAAACGTCAGTA
>DAIMDJ010000495.1:0-2293 GCA_036725905.1 Terriglobales bacterium | reverse complement strand
TTGGCGAATCGGAGCAAGATCAAGTCCAGCTCGGAGTCCGCAAATTCGAGCCGCGCAAGGCTGTTTTCGCCGGACCAACAGGCCTGGAAGTAATCGAACGCCTTATTCCGCAAGCTCAAGCCGCTCTCAAGCCAGGTGGCTGGCTGGTGATGGAAATCAGCGGCACGATCGCACAAGGGGTAAAGCGCCTGCTCGGGCGATGGAATGCCGTTCAGGTCACCAACGACCTGCAAGGCATTCCGCGTGTAGCATCCGCAAGGAAGCACGAGTAACAATTCACGTGGGGACAGCCGCCCCGGCTGTCCAGCCGAGCGGAGTTCGGCCGCGCAAGCTTCCCTTCCCGCGCGAGACTCATCTACACTGGTGCAGTCTTAGGTAAGTTCGCGTCCGTGCGTACATACCTTTTCTTCCTGGTTCTCGGCGCAATCGTTCCCGCTGCTGCCCAGACCGCAGTGGAGGGACTTGTCCGCGACCCGTCTGGCAATGCCGTTTCGGATGCTTCGATCATCTTGCGGCACTCCGAAGGACCTGTTCTCCGCAGCACCATCACTGAACCGAACGGTAAATTCCATTTTGCTGCTGTCGATGCCGGCGCCTACAAGTTGAAAACTGAGGCACCGGGTTTTTATCCTGCGAGCTACGAGTTTGTGCTGCGTCCTCGTCAGCCCGTCGCACTCACACTGGAACTGCAAAAGCGAGAGACGATACGGGAAAATGTCGAAGTAAACGCCGGATACCTGACCGTCGATCCCGAGAAAACCGGCGGCTCATATACCTTCACTCATCAGGATCTTGAGAGCCTCCCTGAGCCGCTTGCTGAATCCACGAACGACCTCGTCACCAACCTCATGCCAGGCGCCAGCGACAGCCACGATAATTTTGTTGCCGTTCGCGGCACTGAGTTCTCGCTGCATGAGTTCATCAACGGCGTCTCTTTTCTCGACAATACCCAGCCACAGTTCAGTCCAGGCGCAAGTCCTCAGATTTTCGAAACTGTGGACCTCATGACCGGCGGCTTTACTCCCGAGTACGGCAACCGCTTTGGCGGCGTGCTCGACATCACCACGCGTTCGGGTGCTGATCTGGGTGGCCACGGAGACGTAAACTTTCGCGGCGCCACGCTCGAAAATTACGACTTGAACGCCGATTACGGCGGCCAGTACCGAAGCATTGGCTACTACTTCTTCGTCGATGGATTCACCTCGGCCCGATTTCTCGATCCACCTGAACCGAAGGAGCTCTATGATTTTGGTAAGGGTTCGCGCGCGACCGCGCAGTTCGACTGGCACGCAGGCACGAAAGACGCTTTCAAGCTTCTGATGATGAGCGGTGGCGACAATTTCCAACAGCCGAACATCACTGACGACCAGATAGTCGGGCGCAATGCGCGACGCCACTTGCGTCAACAAACTGCGATCCTGACCTGGTTGCACACGTTCTCGCCTGAAACGCTGCTTTCTACGTCGCTTTACGAGCGCATCGGTTCAGACCGTGTACTGCCCACAACTGACCCGATCACGCCATTTTCCATTGCTTCCCGCTCGCCCCTGACGCTGGGAGTCAAGAGTGATCTTTCTCATTACTGGCACGGGCATTTCTTCAAAGCGGGAGTGGATCTGGTAGGCCTACGGGAAGACGAGAGTTTCTTTTTCGATAGCCGCGGCGATCCCGATGTGTTTCCTCCTTTCAGCGGAGGTCTGGTTGGCGGCCAGGCCAGCGCGTACGTGCAAGATCACTTCTCGCCTATGCGCAACCTCTCGGTTGATCTGGGCCTGCGTTATGACTATTTCGATCTGGTTGATACGGGCGTGCAGACCAGCCCGCGCGTTGGGTTGGCGTATCACTTCAATCAGACAAAATCCGTGCTGCATGCCGCCTACAACCGCTACTTCTCTCCTCCGCCAATCGAATATTCGTTGCTGGCCAGCTTTATCGGGCATAACGCCGTTGATCCAAGCCAGCGAGTGGGCAATGTGCATCCATATACGCAAAATTATTACGAAGTGGGTTGGGCACAGGAGCTGCATCCCCGAATCAGCCTGGAACTCAACGCATATCTGCACACCGGGCGCAACAGCTTCGAGAATCACGAAATCAGTATCTCCCGGATTTTTGTGCCGATTAATTTTCACGCGGCGAGGTCAGAGGGCGCAGAGCTGGTGCTGAACATGCGGCAGCTGGAAAGCATTGGCATCAGCGGCCGCTTCCAATATGCGCTCTCGAAGACATACTTCTACGGCCCGATCACCGGAGGTTTTGCTGGAGACGAGCCGCTAGTCGCGGGCGAGCGCAT
>DAIMDJ010000494.1:0-2329 GCA_036725905.1 Terriglobales bacterium | reverse complement strand
CGATGGACAGCGCATTCGAATTGCGGGTAAGGGCAATGCCGGGCTGCACGGCGGCCCAGCCGGAGACCTCTATGTCATTATCCGCACCGGTGACCATCCCGTGTTCCATCGCGAGGGTGATGACATCCACTTGAGCGTGCCAGTCACGGCCACGGAGGCCGCATTAGGAGCAAAAATCGAAGTGCCGACGATTGATGGCCGGGCGCAGCTCAAAATCCCTCCGGGAACGCAGTCCGGCCAGAAACTCCGGCTGAGGGAAAAGGGCGTGCCATCGGCGACCAAAGAAGGCCATCGCGGAGACGAGATTGTCGAAATTAAGGTGACAGTTCCTATGCCGCGCGATGAAAGGACAAAAGAGCTCCTGCGCGAACTGGCCAAGCTCAACCCCGAGGATCCCAGATCGGAACTGTTCAAGAATCTTTAACCACAGAGGACACAGAGGATCACAGAGGAGAATCGTTCGATTGTGATATAGCCGCTCCATGCAAATGGCCGCCGCGCCCCCACAGTTCACTCCTCACGTAAATCAGATTACCCGCTGCATCGTAACTGCAGCGATGAAAGTCCACTCAGTCCTCGGGCCGGGTCTGCTGGAAAGTGCCTACCAAGCTTGTTTGCTTCATGAGCTTCGCAAGCAAGGTTTGAGGGTAGCTAGTCAGGTTGGGCTGCCGGTCGTCTACGACGGCGAGAAGATTGACCTCGGTTACCGGATCGATCTCGTCGTTGAGAATCTGGTAATTGTCGAGATCAAGTGCGTTGAGGCGATCAATCCCGTTCATCAAGCTCAGCTACTCTCATACATGCGGCTAAGCGGACGGAGCGTCGGCCTCTTGATCAATTTCCATGTTGCTCATCTTCGTGATGGCATCAAACGAATGGTAGACGGCCAAGATTGGGCGAAATAGCTCCTCTGTGCTCCTCTGTGGTTGATGGTCCTTACGAAATTTTTCAAAATTCTTCTTGCATCGCCGCGAATTTCCCGTAATCTCATCACTGCGAACTAACTCCAGCGGAATTTCCGGAATCCAACTACCGGAAGCCCGAAGCGCCCGGCCCGCGCGGAGTGGCTGAGAGTGAGTCGATCGAGGAGGAAGCCATCGAAATTGGCCACAGCTAGCGCCCCGCGTCAGGAAGTCCTCGTACCCGCCGTTTCCAATCACAAAAAATCGGTTCGCCTCACTTTGTGGCCGCTGGTGGCCGCAACCTTCTTTATGGTCTCTGGCGGAACCTATGGCACAGAAGACATCGTTCACGGCGCCGGATACGGCCGCGCGATCCTCATCCTTCTGCTTACTCCAATTTTGTGGAGCCTACCCACCGCCTTCATGATTGGCGAGCTGTCCAGCGCTCTGCCGTTCGAGGGCGGGTATTACGCCTGGGTGCGCCGCGCCATGGGCAACTTCTGGGGATTTCAGGAAGCATGGCTCTCGCTGGTGGCCTCGATCTTCGACATGGCGATCTACCCCACTCTGTTCGTCCTTTATCTGAATCGTCTGTTCCCTTGGTTTGCCCAAGGACATCGCGGGCTGATGGTGGGAGTCGCCGTGGTGGCTGTCTGCGCTCTGCTGAACATCGCTGGCGTCCGCGTAGTCTCGACGACTTCGCTGTGGCTATTCTTTGCTTTGTCGGCGCCATTCGCGCTGATGGTGTTTTTGTCGCCCTTCAAGTTTGGCGCGCTGGCGAATGCGGTGACCAAGCCAACAACTTCAACGGTCGATATTCTTGGTGGCCTGCTCATCTGTATGTGGAACTACATGGGATGGGACAATGCCTCGACCATCGCCACTGAAGTCGAGCGCCCGCAAAGAACATATCCACGCGCGATGCTGGCGGCAGTAGGCATTGTCGGGTTGACCTACATTCTGCCTGTTGCGGCAGTTTGGCTGACCGGGCTCGCGCCCACAGCCTGGGAGACTGGCTCTTGGGCAGACATCGCCGGAATGTTAGGCGGCCCGCTGCTCAGGATCGGTCTTGTGCTCGGCGGCATGATGAGCGGCTTCGGGATGTTCAACGCGCTCGTCATGAGCTACTCGCGCCTGCCGCTGGCAATGGCTCAGGATGGCATGCTGCCCGGTGTGTTCGCTAAGCTGCAGCCCCGTTCGCGTGCGCCGTGGGTTGCAATCATCGTCTGCGCAATCGGGTGGGCCACATGCCTTGGTCTGGGTTTTGAGAGATTAGTCACAATCGATATCCTTCTCTACGGCGCCAGCCTGCTGCTTGAATTCGCCGCGCTGATTGTCTTACGCGTGCGCGAGCCTGAGTTGCGCCGCCCCTTCCGCGTTCCCGGCGGCACGTTCGGAGCCATTGCGGTAGGTATCCCTCCTATGCT